>JBOGFE010000586.1:0-8621 GCA_050741935.1 Acidimicrobiia bacterium
CCCGCCGGCCGGTCAGGCGGGCGGCCCGCACCCAGGCATCGAGGCCGGCGCCATGGTCGGCCGAGGGCGGTCGAACCGCGGCGCGGCGCTCGTCCTCCAGGACGGCGAGGGCGGCGACGATGGCCGCCACCTCCTCGGCTGACGCCCCCGCCGGGATCTCGGCCAGCGGACTCATGACACAGGGTCGCCCATGAGACGACGCGCGGCGGGGTTGGGGCCCCCGCCGCACGTGGCGGGCGTGTTCCGAAGGAACCGGGTGCCCGCCACCATCACAGCGGCATGTTCCCGTGTTTCCTCTGGGGGAGCTTCTCCTGCTTGGTCCGCAGCATGGCCAGGGAGCGGCACAGCACGGCCCGGGTGTCCCGGGGGTCGATGACGTCATCGACGAAGCCCCGCTCGGCCGCGACATAGGGATTGGCGAAGCGCTCGGTGTACTCCTCGAGCAGCTCGGCCCGGCGGGCCTCGGGATCGGGGGCGCCCTCCAGCTCCTTGCGGAAGATGATGTTGACCGCGCCCTGGGGCCCCATGACGGCGATCTCGGCCGAGGGCCAGGCGAAGGCGAGGTCGCAGCCGATGGACTTGGAGTTCATGACCACGTAGGCCCCGCCGTAGGCCTTGCGGGTGATGATCTGGACCCGGGGCACGCTGGCCTCGCAGTAGGCGTAGAGCAGCTTGGCCCCGTGGCGGATGATGCCGCCGTACTCCTGGTCGGTGCCGGGAAGGAATCCGGGCACGTCGACGAAGGTCACCAGCGGGATGTTGAAGGCGTCGCACGTCCGCACGAACCGGGCCGCCTTCTCGGAGGCGTCGATGTCGAGGGTGCCGGCCAGGACCTGGGGCTGGTTGCCGACGATGCCCACGGCATGGCCGTCGACGCGGGCGAAGCCGGTCACGATGTTGCCGGCCCAGTGGGGGAACACCTCGAAGAAGTCGCCGTCGTCGACGACCTCGGCGATGACCTGCTTCATGTCGTAGGGCTTGTTGGGCGAGTCCGGGATCAGCTCCACCAGCCGGGGGCAGGAGCGCTCGGGGTCGTCGTCGGGGGCGACCCAGGGCGGGTCCTCCAGGTTGTTGGAGGGCAGGAAGGACAGCAGGTAGCGGACGTCGTCCAGGCAGGACTCCTCGTCGGCGCACACGAAGCTGGCCACCCCCGACTTGGAGGCGTGGGTCATGGCCCCGCCCAGCTCCTCCTGGGTGACGTCCTCGCCCGTCACCGCCTTCACCACGTCGGGCCCGGTGATGAACATGTGGGAGGTGCCCTGGACCATGAAGATGAAGTCGGTCATGGCCGGCGAGTAGACGGCGCCGCCGGCACAGGGCCCCATGACGACGCTGATCTGGGGGACGACCCCGGACGCCTTGACGTTGCGGAAGAAGATGCCGCCGTAGGCGGCGAGGGAGACCACGCCCTCCTGGATGCGGGCTCCGGACCCGTCGTTGAGCCCGACGACCGGGGCGCCGACCGATTCGGCCAGGTCCATGACCTTGTGGATCTTCTCGGCGAAGACCTCGCCCAGGGACCCGCCGAAGACGGTGAAGTCCTGGGAGAAGACGAACACCTTGCGCCCGTCGATGGTGCCCCAGCCGGTGATGACCCCGTCGGTCAGGGGCCGGGTGGCCTCGATGTCGAAGCCGTGGGCCCGGTGGCGGGCCAGCATGTCGAGCTCGACGAAGGAGCCGGGGTCGAGGAGCTTCGCCAGCCGCTCCCGGGCGGTGAGCTTGCCCCGGGCGTGCTGCCGTTCGACGGCGGCCGGGTTCCCGGCCTGGCGGGCCGCCTCCTTGAGGGCGGTGAGCTCCTCGATGCGCTCGTGCATCGGGTGGGGCTTGGGGGCGGCGACCACCCCGCCCTCGTCCCCGTGCAGCGCTTCCGCCTCAGCCTGCTCCTGGATGTCGCTTTCCTCGACGGCCATGGACCGCAGGATAGGCCCCGGGGGGCGTCCCCCCCGGGCTCAGCCGGCGGTGACCAGGGTGAGAGGGAACCCGAGAGCCTCGGAGGCCCGGGCGATCTGGGGCCCGATCCGGGTGATGCCCATGGTCCCGAAATCGAGGCCGTTCTCGTCGAAGCCGAAGCCGTGGAGGCCGGTGGTGACGAGGACGCCGATGGCCAGGCCGCCATCGGAGATCACCCCGCTGCCGGAGTCACCGGGCAGGGCCAGGCCGAGGGCGTAGACGTGGTCGTCGTTGGGCACCCCGATGGCCATTCCCGAGCGGGCCGGGAGCGTCGAGCCGATACCCACCCCGTTGCCGTAGTACTCCACCACGGTCGGGTCGGGGCTGTGACCCTCGAAGGTGCCGGTGGGGCCGCCGAAGTGGCACATCTCGGCGCTGGCCTCGACACCGGGATCCAGGCGGATCAGGGCGAAGTCCTTCGGGTCCTCGAGCACGGCGTAGGCGAACTCGCCGACGCGCTTCCCGCCCGTCTTGGCCGTGGGGCCACCACCCTTGGGCCAGAGCTTCTCGCCCGCGCTGCCCGCCACCGGCGTCGTGCCCAGGATGCAGTGGCCGGCGGTGCCGATGTAGCGGCTGCCGTCAGGGGCGCTGAAGAGGAAGTTGTAGGTGCACAGGCCGATCTCGGTCTCGAGCCGGCCGCCGGGGCGCACCCCTTCGCAGGGCCCGGTGCCCGCCGGCGCGACCACGGGCACGGGGATGAGGGTGCAGGGCGTCCCGCCCAGGGTGAACCCGGCCGGGCCGGACTCCCCGGCTGGGGCGGGTGGCGGGAAGATGACGGCGGCCACCGCTGCCAGAGCCAGCATCACACCCGCTCGTCGCATCCCAATCCCTCCTTGGGCGCCCCAGGCGCCGGAACCACCCTGTGTCGAATCGCTTTCGACACCGGCAGGACAGTGTCCTGCTTGTGCCATTCTGCACCCTTTGGGCAGAGATCCTAGGCCGCGGGGGGTGACGGGCCGTCCGGCTCCTCGACGAGCTCGATGAGGGTGCCGAAGGCCCCCTTGGGATGGACGAAGGCGACGGTGGTTCCCCGGCTTCCGCGCCGGGGCGCCTGGTCGATGACCCGGTGCCCCTCACCCTTCACCCGCTCCAGGGCGGCGGCGCAGTCCGCCACCCGGTAGCCGACGTGGTGCATGCCCTCGCCCCGGCCGTCGAGGAACTTGGCCACCGGCGAGTCGGGCCGGGTGGGGGTCAGCAGCTGGATGTAGGAGTCGGCCACCCGGATGAGCGCCTCCTCCACCCCGTCGGACTCGATCCGCTCCCGGTGGACGGGCTCCACGCCGAAGGTGGCCCGGTAGTACTCGACCGCCGCCTCCAGGTCCCGGACGGCGATGGCGACGTGGTCGATCTCGGTGAGCATGCTCTGTTTCCTTCCCGCCGGGTCCCTGCGCCCGGCTCCTCCGGTGCGTGGGGCCCCTGCGCCACGCCCGGCCGTGTCAGGCTACGCGTGCCGGCGGAACAGGGTGATCCGGTCCTCGCCGATGCGCTCCCGCCTCTCGGGATCGGTCACTCCGAGGCCCTCCTCGGGAGCCAGGCACAGGACGCCGATCTTCCCCTCGTGGAGGTTGTGGTGGACCTGGTAGGCGGCCTCACCGGTCTCCTCGAGGCGGTACACGGCCGAGAGGATGGGCTGGATCTTGCCCTGGCTGACCAGCCGGTTGGCCTCCCAGGCCTCCCGGTAGTTGGCGAAGTGGGAGCCCTTGATGGTCTTGAGGCTCATCCACAGGTACCGGTTGTCGTACTCGATCATGTAGCCCGAGGTGGCGGCGCAGGTGATGACCGTGCCCCCCCGGCGGGTGACGAACACCGAGGCGCCCATGGTCTGGCGCCCGGGATGCTCGAAGACGATGTCGGGGTCGCCGCCGGCCAGCTCCCGGATGCGCTTGCCGAAGCGGCGCCACTCGGCCGGGTCCTGGGTGCGCTCGTCCTTCCAGAACCGGTAGCCCTCGGTCCGGCGGTCGATCACGGCCTCGACCCCCAGCTCGTGGAGCAGGCCGACCTTCTCGGGGGAGGACACCACGCCCACCGGGATGCCGCCGCCGTTGAGCACGTACTGGCAGGCGTAGCCGCCCAGCCCACCGCCGGCGCCCCACACCAGCACGATCTGCCCCTGCTGGACCATGCAGCCGTTGGGGCTGGCCAGCATCCGGTAGCTGGTGGAGTTGGTGAGCGCGTTGCAGGCCGCCTCCTCCCAGGTGAGGTGGGCGGGCTTGGGCATGAGCTGGTTGGCCTTGACCACCGTCAGGTCGGCCAGGCCGCCGAAGTTCGACTCGAAGCCCCAGATGCGCTGGTTGACGGCCAGCATCGAGTCGTCGTGGGCGGAGGGGTCCTGGTCGTCGACGTAGTTGCAGTGGATGGTGACCCGGTCACCCGGCTTCCAGTTGCGGATGGCCGATCCGACCCGCAGCACGACGCCCGAGGCGTCGCTGCCCACGATGTGGTACGGCAGATTGTGGCGGGCCCCCCAGTAGCTCTCCCGCCCCAGCCGTTCCAGGAACAGGAAGGTGGGCAGCGGCTCGAAGATCGAGGTCCACACGGTGTTGAAGTTGATGGCCGAGGCCATCACCGCCACCACCGCCTCGTCGGGGGCCAGCTCGGGGAGGGGGACCTCGTCGGCGTGCAGGCTCTTCCGAGGGTCCTTCTCCTCGGAAACCAGCCCGGCGAAGAGCTCGACTTCGTCCTTGTGGACGGTCATGGCCCGGAACGCCTCGGGCAGCGGCAGGCCGGCGATGTCCCCGCCTGGGGCCCCGGACTCGATGGCGTCGAGAATCTCCCGCATGCGGAAAATCTACCCCCCGGTACGCTTGATATGTCAATCAACTGCTTGAATTAGCAGCGCGAGCTACCCCAACGGTAGTCCGGGGAAAACCCCCTAGAATTGTGGACCCTGCCACGACAAGGGAGGCACCTCATGCCTGGTTCGGTCATCGTTTCCGCCGCCCGCACCCCCATCGGCAAGATCTCCGGCGCCCTCTCGTCGTTCAGTGCCCAGGAGCTCGGCGGGTTCGCCATCAAGGGAGCGCTGGAGCGGGCCGGACTGTCCCCTGACCAGGTCGATTACGTGATCATGGGCCAGGTCCTCCAGGCCGGGCAGGGCCAGATCACCGCCCGCCAGGCGGCGGTCAAGGGCGGGATCCCCATGACCGTGCCGGCCATGACGCTCAACAAGGTCTGCCTGTCGGGCATCAACGCCCTCTACGCCGCCGACCAGATGATCGCCGCCGGCGACGCCGAGGTGGTCGTGGCCGGGGGCATGGAGTCCATGACCAAGGCGCCCTACATGCTGCCCGGGGCCCGGGCCGGCTACCGGATGGGCAACAACGAGATCATCGACGCCATGGTCCACGACGGCCTGTGGTGCGCCTTCGACGCCGTCCACATGGGGGCCGGCACCGAGACCTACGCCTCCAACTTCGGCTTCACCCGCCAGGAGCAGGACGAGTTCGCCGCCCAGAGCCACGAGCGGGCCGCGGCCGCGGCCAAGGGCGGCCGGCTGGCCGACGAGATCGTCCCCGTCGAGGTCCCCCAGCGCAAGGGCGACCCCATCGTCATCGACTCCGACGAGGGCATCCGGCCCGGCACCACGGCCGAGAGCCTCGGGGGCCTGCGACCGGCGTTCGCCAAGGACGGGACCATCACCGCCGGCAACGCCTCCCAGATCTCCGACGGAGCGGCCGCCCTGATCGTCACCTCGAAGGCCGCCGCCGAGCGCCTCGGCCTCACGCCCGTGGCCGAGCTGGTGGGCTACGGCATGGTGGCCGGCCCCGACCCGTCGCTCATGACCCAGCCGTCGAATGCCATCAAGGCGGCGCTGAGCCGGGCGGGCAGGTCGATCGCCGACGTCTCGCTCTACGAGATGAACGAGGCCTTCGCCGCCGTCGCCCTGGCCTCCATGCAGGACCTCGAGATCAGCCCCGACGTCGTCAACGTCAACGGCGGGGCCATCGCCCTCGGCCACCCCATCGGCATGTCGGGGGCCCGGATCGTGATGACGCTCATCAACGAGCTGCACCGCCGGGGTGGCGGGCTCGGCGCCGCCGCCCTCTGTGGTGGTGGCGGCCAGGGCGACGCCGCACTCCTGCAGACCTTGTAAGGCCCGGGCCCCTCCGCAGACGCTCTGGATCCCACCGGCGCCAACTAACGTGGCGCGGCGTGTCCGTGCCCGAACTTCGGCCCCTGTCGGTCGGAGAAATCCTCGACATCTCGCTGAAGATCTGGCGCCGCCACTTCCTCGCTCTGGCCCGCGTCGTGTTCTTCGTGGTCGCCCCGGTCCAGCTGCTGTCGACCCTGCTCCTGGCCTCGGCCATCCCCGACAGCGACCTGTTCTTCGATCCCGGCTCCTTCGACACCACCACCGGGGAACCCCCACCCTTCTCCGACTTCGACGGCGGTGATGCGGCGGCCTTCTTCGCCGCCCTCGGGCTCGTCATGCTCCTCTCGGGCCTGGGCTTCGTGCTGTCGTCGGCCGCCGCCCTGCGGGCCGTGACCGTGGCCTACCTGGGGGGGACGCCGGACTGGAAGGAGTCGCTGCGCCTGGCCCTGCACCGGCTGGGACCGCTGGTCTGGCTCTCGATCCTGATGGGCGTGGGCCTGACCGTGGGCTTCGCCCTGTGCCTGGTGCCCGGCGTCTGGCTGGCGGTGGGCTGGTCACTGGCGCTCGTGGCCCTGCTGGCCGAGGAGCAGAGCGCCACCGGCGCCCTGCGCCGGTCCTACCGCCTGGTCAAGGGCCGCTGGTGGGCGACGTTCGGGGTGCTGCTCATCGCCTTGCTGCTCAACATGGTGGTCGACCAGATCGTGTCCATCCCCTTCGCCATCGGCTCCATCTTCTCGCCCAACAGCGGACTCGGGTTCGGCCTGTCGGCGCTGGCCAACATCATCTCCGACGTCATCACCACGCCGTTCGTGGCCGCCGTCTTCGTCCTCGTCTACTTCGACCTGCGGGTGCGCAAGGAGGGCTTCGACCTCGCGCTCCTGGCCCAGGCCATGGGGCCGCTGCCGGAGGGCGGCCCGGTCTACGGGAACCCCTATGTCCCGCCCGGGGGTGGGTACGGCCCGCCCGGGGGTGGGTACGGCCCGCCGCCCGAGGGGGGATACGGTCCGCCGCCCGGGGGTTACGGGCCCCCCTCCGAGTGGGCGCCGCCGCCCTCCGAGTGGCCCCCGCCCGGCCAGTCCTCGTGACGCTGGCCGGGCTGGCCGTCGCCGCCGATCCCGCTCGGGCCCGGGAAGCAGCCCGGGACATCCTCTCCGAGGACCCGTTCACCGTCCGCCAGCTTCCCCGGCCTTTCGCCGGCGTCCTCCGCTGGCTGGGTGACGTGATCGTGGAACCGGTCCAGCGGTTCTTCGCCCGGATCGGTGACCTCCTGCCCGAACCCGCCAGCCCCCCGTGGGTGCTCCTCGCCGGAGCCGTCGTCGTGCTGGCCGTCGTGGTGACGCTGCGCCTGCTGCGCGACCGGGGACGGGAACGGCCCGGCGGGCGCCGGGGCCATGGCCTGGATGACCTCACCGACCCGGCCGAGCTGGAGTCCCGGGCCGAGGAGGCCGAACGCCAGGGACGGCTCGAAGAGGCGCTGCGGCTGCGGTTCCGGGCCGGGCTGATCCGCCTCGACCGGATGGGGGCGCTGGAGCTGCGGCCGGGGCTCACCAACCGGGCGGTGCGCCGGGCCCTGCGGTCGGCCCGCTTCGACGGGCTGGCGGTCGACTTCGACGAGGTGGTCTACGGCGGGCGGTCGGCCACCCCCGACGACGTTGGCGCGGCCCGGAGCCAATGGCCCCGGGTCCTGGACGAGGCCCGCTCCCCATGAGGGAGAGGGAGGGGCGCCCGCCCCGCTCGGTGCTGGCGGCGGGGGCGCTCCTGGCCGTGGCCACGGTGGTGTCCCTGCTCCCCGAACGGGGCGGGGCCGGCTCGCCGTCGTCGTCCTACGGAACCGGGCCGACCGGCTCGGGGGCCTACGCCGAGCTGCTGGGCCGTTTCGACCACCGGGTGGAGCGGATCCGGGGGAAGCTCGACCGGGCCGACCTCGCGGCGGGATCGACGCTGGTCATCCTCGACGCCGGGCTGGACGACGCCGAGGTTGAGCGGGTGGCCCGTTTCGTGCGGGCCGGCGGCCGGCTGGTGGCCGGCGGGGCCCGGGCCGGACTCTGGCTGGAGGAGGTGGTGCCGGGCGTTCCCGCCATGACCCCGGCGCCGGCGCTCGTCGCCACGGCCACGGGCGGCGCCCCGGAGAGCGAAGGGATCGGAGAGGTCCGCCTGGCCGGCTTCGGGACCCTGGCCGGACCGGGGGAGCTCGAACCCCTCCTGGTGGGCCGGGAGGATGGGGCGCCGGTGGCGGTCGTGGGGGATGTCGGTGCGGGCCGGGTGGTGGTCCTGGCCGATGCCACGCCCCTCCAGAACATCCTGCTCGGCGTGGCCGACAACGCCGCCTTCGGGCTGGCCCTGGCCGGCCCGGCGGGAACGCCGGTGGTCTTCGCCGAGGGACCACACGGCTACGGCACCGCCACCGGGCTGGCCGCCCTTCCCGTCCGCTGGCGGGTCGCCCTGGGCGGCCTGGCCCTGGCGGCCGCCGTCTGGCTGGTGGCCCGGAGCCGGCGGCTGGGACCCCCCGAGGACGAGTTCCGCGACCTGGGGCCCCGGCGCCGGGACTACGTCGACGCCCTGGCCGGCACCCTGGGCC
>JBOGFE010000587.1:0-3721 GCA_050741935.1 Acidimicrobiia bacterium
GTGCTTCAGCGTCCGGCCCGGGGTGCCCCTCCCGCCGTCCCTGGAGAACATCTTCACCGAGCTCGAGAGCGACGTCGGCGTGAAGCCTCCCGACCACGGCTGCCTCGACTGCTGGGCCCGCCAGGGGGTGCTTCTCCTCAACGCCACCCTCACCGTCCGGGCCGGGCAGGCCGCCTCCCATCAGGGGAAGGGGTGGGAGCGGTTCACCGATGCCGTCATCGAGGCCGTCAATCGCAAGCCGGAGCGGGTCGTGTTCATCCTGTGGGGGGCCTCGGCCCGCAAGAAGAAGGCCCTCATCGACACGTCCCGTCACGTGATCATCGAGTCGGCCCACCCGTCGCCGCTGTCCGCCCGGAGCGGCTTCTTCGGCAGCCGGCCGTTCTCCCGGGCCAACGCCGCGCTGGTCGCCGCCGGTCGGGACCCGATCGACTGGTGCATCCCGGCCCGCGCCCCGGAAGAGGTCGTGCCGGCTCTCACCTAGCGGGAGTTTCCGGGCTGCTGTCGGGTGATGGTGTGTTTTCCCAGGTGAGCGGGGGTGTTTGGGGTTTCGCCGCGTATTACCTAACCGGGTCGTGATGGTCGTCGGGGGTGACGGCGATGGCGAGTTGGTCGATGGCGTTGAAGGGGTGGGCGGCGTTGTAGTTGTCGGCGGTCTCCCACCTGCTGGCCTGGGCGAGGGCGGCGTGGTCGATGTCGTCGACGAAGAGGTTGCGCCACCGCTTTGTGGGGTCGTCGGGCGTGGCCCCGGTGCTGGTGTGCTCGGCGGTCTGGTAGGCGAGGAGCATGGCGCGGTTGTTCTTCCAGCCGAGGGCATGGGGGCAGACAATGCGTTGGCGGCCGTGGTAGGTGAGGCGGACCGGGCGTCGTTGGCGCAGTGCCTCCTCGAGGATGTCCCATGTGGGCGCCGGGACGGCGGTGATGGTCATCGTGTCGGGGCGTAGGCGTTGAGGCCGAACAGGTCGTGCATCTTCTTTTGGGTGGCGCTCATCTCGGTGGTCATCCGTCGGGCTCGGGGGCGTCCCCCGGTGGAGGGGTAGACGAGCACGGTCTCCTGGATGCCGGCCAGGGTGGCGAGCAGCTCGCGCACGCTCGTGGCGTGTCCGGCTCGGACCGCCTCTCGGCGCATGAGGCGGGCGACGGTGAGGGCGAGCACGCAGTAGAAGGCGTGGACGCGGATCTTCTGGTCGGTCCAGTGGAACATGGGGCTGAAGCCGACCACCTTGGTGTCTTTCATCTGGCGGAAGTCGCCTTCGGCTTCGGATTGGGAGCGGTAGCCGGCGATCACCCGGGCGTGGGGCCAGTCGTCGTGGTCGGTGAACAGGATCCGTTTGCCGAACTGCTCGGCTTCGAGCGCTCGGCGAGCCTTGGTGTCGATGCTCCAGGTGAGGCGCAGCTCGGCGGGCACCCCGCCGGCGAGGGTGGTGGTCATGACCCGGGAGACCCAGCGGGGAGCAAGGATCTGGGCGATGTCGGCCTCGACCTTGTCGCGGTCCCGGCGGGTCTTGCCGCGGGCGAGACGCTCGGCGAGCTCGCCGAGGCGCCGCCCGGCCTTGGTGAGGGTCTGGGTGAGCCCGGCGGTCTGTTTGGCGTGCAGGGTGGGCGAGTGGGTGACGATCAGGCGGCGGCGGGCCCCGAGGGCCACGCCTCGGGTCTCGTAGGCGGTGACGTCGGGGTAGGGCTCGCCGACGGGCCGGAACTTCGAGGCTGGAACGGCGAGCAGCTCGGGGTGATCCGATGGGGGCAGCGAGCCGATGTGATGCAGGGGGCTGGTATCGATGAGCGCCTGGTTGTCGACCGAGTCCTGCCCGGCGTCATAGACCAGGGTCAGGTCGTCGGCATCGGCAGCGAGGGCCCCCCAGCGGGCGACGAGCTCGGCGACCATCTCGGGGAACTGGGTGACATCAGGGCGGTCACCGGGATAGGTGTGGCTGAGCAGCGGGATCCCGCCGTCGGTGGACACGACCAGTCCCAACCCGACCAGGCGCAAGTCGGTGCGCTTCTGCTTGGCGTGTCCCCGCTGGGCGATCGGCGCCCGGTCGTTGGCGGAGTCGATGTAGGTGGCGAAGTTCGTCATATCGAGCACCAGCCCCGACAGTTCGACGTCGAAGGTCTCGACCATGCGGGTGGTGACGCGCCGTTCGATCTCCACCAGCTGCTCGGCGCCGATCGTGGCCATCGCGTCCCAGAACCGGCGGTGGTCCAGCGCCGCGGCCGGAAGACGCACCCAGCGGTCCCCGGCCGTCGTCGACCACCAGTCGGCGAAGGCGAGCTTGGAGCACGGGTCGACCACCCGGTTGGCAGTCGCCAGCGCGATGTAGGTCCCCACCGAACCCGCGGCGTCGGCCCGGCGGGCGCCGACCACCGCGTCCACGATGCCGGCCACGTCCAGGCGTTCGAGCATCGACCACACCGCAGCCACATCCCCGAAGGCGAGGTGTCGCGTCCGTTCCGGCGCCACCATGGCGCCGTCCATCGCTGCCTCGATGTCGGCGGCCTTGCCGAGATAGCGCTGCGAGATCATCTTCGGCTTCCCGCCGACCCGGGCCATCTCCCGCAGGTAGTAGTAGGTCTCCCCGCCGATCCTCTTGTGCACGATCGAAGCCACACTTTATGTACTACACCATCGCGCTAACAATCGCGAGCACCCACCGCCGACAAACGCGCTGGTCAGAGACCTATTTCACAGAAAATTCTCAAGCACACCCAAACGCCTACCGAACCGCAAGGGGGAAGGTCCCGCTAGTAGCGCGAGGGCGCGCCCGTCCGGAAATCGGTGTTCCCGCTCTGAACTCTCAAGTGTCGGACCGCCGAATCGCCCAGAGCATGCAAGCGTGGTTCGCCCAGTGAGGTAGAGGGGTCGTCAGACGACGACGTTCTCCTCGGCGATCATGATGACGACTCGGTCGACGTCGACGAACTTGGGTACGTCGTCCATGACGGCTTCCCACTCAGGGGTCGCCAGCGACTTCTGCATTCCCACCATGTCGTCGAAGACGAGGAGGGCGACGCCATCGAAGGCCGGCTCTCCGTTCTCGTCGGGCAGACAGATGTTCTGGACGTAGCTCCGCAGACCCGGCACCTTGCCGGTGATCTCGGCGTGGGTCGTCGTCCAGTACTCCCGGAACTGCTCGGGGCTCAGATCCGGGCGTCGCGGCAGCAACCCGATCATCTTCCTCACGCTTCCCCCTTTTACGTCGTGGGCGCGGAGGCTAGACGCCGAGGACCAGTGCTCCAACCCGGTTGCGTCTGGGAGCCAGAGGGATAGCCTGGCGCCGTGGACGCGACTGATCCGTTGCTCGGGCCGATCGAGGGTGCCCGTCACGAGGTCTTCGGCGGGGTCGACGTCGACGTGGTCACAGCGGGCACCGGCCGTATCAAGCGGCTCGTGTACCCGCCCGGCTCACGGTGGTCGACGGACCGCAAGCCGCTGGTGGGAACCGAGTACTGCCTGCACGCGCACGTCGGGTTCCTGGCCAAGGGCCGGCTCGACGGTGTGTTCGAGGACGGATGCACGTACAGCTTCACCGCCCCCCAGATCGTCGTCCTCGAACCGGGGCACGACACGTGGGTGGTGGGCGACGAACCGGCGGTGCTCATCCAGTTCGACTTCGAGCGGGAGACGACCAAGCTCCTCGGCCTCCCGGACCGCCACAGCCACCCGTAGCCGGCTCACTGGGGCGCGATCAGGACCTTGCGCGTCCCGGGCCGGGCGGCGTGGGCC
>JBOGFE010000588.1:0-8922 GCA_050741935.1 Acidimicrobiia bacterium
GCTCCCGGTCGTGGGTGACGAGCAGGAGCGTCCCCTCGAAGGTCTCGAGGGCGGCTTCGAGCTGTTCGATGGCGGCCAGGTCGAGGTGGTTGGTGGGCTCGTCGAGGTCGAGGCAGTTCACGCCCCGGGCCATGAGCAGGGCGAGGACAGCCCGCGTGCGCTCGCCGGGGGAGAGCGACTCCACCGGGCGCTCGACGTGGTCGGGGCCGAGGCCGAACTTGGCCAGCAGGGTGCGGGCCTCGTGGGTGATCTTCATCCCGCTGGCCCGCTGGAAGGCGTCCAGCAACGTGGCCGCGCCGACCAGGAGGTCCCGGGCCTGGTCGATCTCGCCCACCACCGTGCCGGGTCCCAGCCACTGGGTGCCGGCGGCCAGGGGGAGGCGGCCGAGCAGAGCGGCGATGAAGGTGGACTTGCCCGCCCCGTTGGGCCCGAGGACGGCCACCCGCTCACCCCAGCCGACCTCGACGTCGACGGGACCCAACCGGAACCCGGGCTCGCCGGGGACACCCCGGACCCCGGGTCTCGCCACCTCGGCGCCAGCGAGGCGGGCGGTGACGGCCCCGCCCCGGGGGGCGGCGGCGATGTCGAGGCGCAGCTCCCAGCCCTCCCAGGGCTTGTCGACGGTGCTCAGGCGCTCCAGGGCCCGCTCGCTGGCCCGGACCTTGGCCGCCTGCTTCTCGGTGCGGTTGACGAAGAAGCCCCGCTGGGCCTTGTCGTTGTCCTTGGGCTTGCGGGCCAGCTTGCGCACCCCGGTGTCGGACCACCGGCGCTGGCGCCGGACCCTGTCCTCCAGGCCGGACCGGGTGGCCCGGTACTCCCCGTAGGCCTCCTCGGCGTGGCGGCGGGCGGTGGCCCGCTCGTCCAGGTAGGCCAGCCACCCGCCGGCGTAGCGGGTGGCCCGGTGGGTGTGCTCGTCGAGCTCGACGATCTCGGTGACGGCCCGCTCCAGGAAGGCCCGGTCGTGGGACACGACCACGAGCGGCTCGGTGCGGCTCTCCACGAAGGCCTCCAGCCGCTCGAGGCCGTCGAAGTCGAGGTCGTTGGTGGGTTCGTCGAGGAGGACGACGTCGAAGCGGGACAGGAGGATGGAGGCCAGCGAGGTGCGGGCCGCCTGGCCGCCGGAAAGGGTGACGGTGTCCTGGGCCAGGAGGGCGGCGGGCATCCCCAGCTCGGCCCACACCTCCCCGACGCGGGCGTCGAAGTCGGCGCCGCCCAGCGCCATCCACCGCTCCAGGGCGGCGGTGTAGTCGTGCGCGGTGATTTCGGGGACACCCCGATCCCCGGGGGCCCCGGGCGACTCGAGGGCGGCGGTGGCGGCGTCGAGGGCGGCCGACGCCTCGGCCACGCCGGTGCGCCGGCCCAGCAGGCCGGCGACGGTCTCCCCCGGGCTGCGCTCGGGCTCCTGGGGGAGGTAGCCGACGGTGGCGTCGGGCGGGGCCAGTACCACGGAGCCGGCATCGGGAACGGCGAGCCCGGCCAGGGTCCGGAGCAGGGTCGACTTCCCCGACCCGTTGGGACCGAGCACGCCGATCCGGTCGCCGGGCGCGACGGTCAGGCCCACCCCCCCGAGGATGGTGCGGGCACCGTGGGAAACGGTCAGGTCACGGGCGACGAGCGTGGCCGGCATGGAAGCCGTCGACGGTAGCGCGGGCCGGGCCCCGCGCCGGCGGTCGGATCGCCGCTACCGCAGGGGGCAGCGGGTCAGGGCCTGGGTGAGCTCGTCCATCCGGATCGGTTTGGCGATGTAGTCGTCGACGCCGGCCTCGAGGCACATCTCCCGGTCACCCTGCATGGCGTCGGCGGTCACGGCCACGATGTAGGGCCCGTTGCCCCGGGCCCGGATCCGCCGGGTGGCCTCCAGCCCGTCCATCGGCCCTCGACCTCGACACCACCGAGGGCGGCGGGCCCCATCGCCACCCCCACGCCCCATCCGAGTTCGGGCCCGGTGCGCAGCCGTCCGTCGATCCGCCCTCGCAACCGTTCGGACAGCTGCTCGCCCATCCGCCGCGCCCGGGCCGCCGGGTCGGGGCAGGGAAGGACGTCGTCGAAGACGGCCGTGGCTGACTCCGCCGGGGCCGACACCAGGGTGGCTTCGTGGCGTCCAGCGCCTCCCGGCCGTCGGCCGCGGTGCGGACCCGGTAGCCCTCGTGCTCCAGCAGCCGGGAGAGGAGGAGCCGGTTGATCTGGTCGTCGTCGACGACGAGCACGGCGCAGTCCACGGGCTCGGCCATCAGCCGAGGCCGGCCACCGTGAACAGGCGCCATTCGCCGGGCACGCCCTTGAGCGGATGCGCGCCCCGGTCGGCGAAGTCGATCCCGGCCCCGGCGACGATGTCCTTCACGGTGCTCGACACGAGCACCTCCCCGGCGCCGGCCAGGGCGGCGATCCGGGCCCCGATGTGGACGGCGATCCCGCCGATGTCTTCGTCGCGCAGCTCGACCTCGCCGGTGTGGAGCCCGGAGAGGACCTCCAGGCCCACCGGTTGCATCCCGTCGCGGATGGCGGCGGCGCAGCGGATGCCCCGGGCCGGCCCGTCGAAGGTGGCCAGGAACCCGTCGCCGGTGGACTTGATCTCCCGGCCCCGGAACCGGTCCAGCTCCCGGCGCACCAGGCGGTCGTGCTCGTCGAGCAGCGCCCGCCACCGGTGGTCGCCCACCTCCGCCGCCCGCTGCGTGGACCCCACGATGTCGGTGAAGAGCACGGTGGCCAGAACCCGGTCGGGTTCGTAGTGGCGGCGGGCGCCGGTGAGGAACTCCTCGATCTCGCCCAGGTCGTTCTCGCTGCTGCCCCCCAGCCAGAGCCAGTGCTCGGCGCCGGCAGACTCGGCATACCGGGCGCCGGGGATGTGCTCGGCCAGGTCCCGGCCGTTGGCCGGCCGCACCATCCGGTCGCTCTGGCGATGGATGACGAGCGTGGGCATGCGCAGTACGGGCAGGAGCGGGCGGACGTCGAGGTCCGCCGCCATGGGGATGGTGGCGACCGCCGCCCCCGGGCTCGCGGCCATGCGCTCGAACCGGGCCCACCTCTCCTGCATGGCGGGCTCGGCGCCATCGGGGAACATCAAGGGAAGCATCACGCCGGTCCCCCACCCCCGCTCCACCAGCCCGAGGAGCTTGGCCTGGGCTTCGGGCGGGGCCCCGTGGGGGTAATCGTCGGCCCGCAGCATCCGGGCGGAAGCCCCGGCCAGTACCAGGGCGGTCACGCGCTCGGGGTAGGAGGCGGCGAACATCACGGCCAGGGCGCCACCCTCGGAGACCCCCATGACGGCGGCCTGCTCCGAGCCGGCGGCGTCCATCACCGCTCGCACGTCGTCCATCCGGTCCTCGAGCGGGGAGGCGGTGTCGCCGATCCGGTCGGACAGGCCCATATTCCTCTTGTCGAAGCGGATCACCCGGGCGAGGGACCCGAGCCGCTCCATGAACCGGCGGAAGGGCTCGTCCTCCCACTGCAGCTCGAGGTGGGAGATCATGCCCGGCACCAGGACGATGTCGAAGGGGCCGCTCCCGCTCACCGAGTAGGCGATGTGGGTCCCGCCGCTCTTGGCATACTTGGTCTCCGGGACCCGGACCATCAATCCCGAATGAGTTCCGGGCTACGGTCAGGTGATGGCCGGTGACGACGTGGTGGTCGAGGCGGCGGGCCGGGAGGTCACGATCAGCTCGCCCGGCAAGGTGTTCTTCTCCGAGCGGGGCGAGACCAAGCTCGACCTGGTCCGCTACTACCAGGCGGTGGAGGAGCCCCTGCTGCGGGCCATGGGCGGCCGGCCGGTGCTGCTGCAGCGGTTCCCCAACGGCGCCGAGGGAACCAACTTCTTCCAGAAGCGGGTGCCCGACTCCCGTCCCGACTGGCTGGAGACCGCCATCGTCTCCACCCCCAACGGCACCACGTCCAATGCCCTGGTGGCGGCCGACCTGGCCCACGTCCTGTGGGCCGTCAACCTGGGCTGCCTGGGCTTCCACGTGTGGCCGTCCCGGGCCGCCGACCCCGAGCACGCCGACGAGCTGCGCATCGACGTGGACCCCAGCCCCGGGGTCACCTTCGCCATGGTCGCCGAGGCGGCGCAGGAGGTGAAGGCCCTCCTCGACGAGATGGGGGTGGCCGGCCACCCCAAGACGACCGGCAACCGGGGCCTGCACATCTACGCCCGCCTCGAGCCCCGCTGGGATTCCATCGCCGTGCGGGCGGCGGCGGTGGCCGTGGCCCGGGAGCTGGAGCGGCGCCGGCCCGAGCTGATCACCGCCGCCTGGTGGAAGGAGGAGCGGGGGAAGCGGGTGTTCATCGACTTCAACCAGAACGCCCCCCACAAGACGGTGTTCGGGGCCTGGTCGGTGCGGGCGCGCCCCGGCGCCCAGGTGTCGACGCCCTTCGCCTGGGAGGAGCTCGACGCCATCACCCCCGACGAGCTGACCGTCGCCGCCGTCCCCGCCCGGGTGGGAAGCGCCGGCGACCCGTGGGCGGGGCTGGAGGCCAAGCCCCAGTCCCTCGAGCCCCTCCTCGAGCTCTACCAGGCCGACCGGGACGCCGGCCTGCCCGACGCCCCCTGGCCCCCCGTCTACCCCAAGATGCCCGACGAGGCGCCCCGGGTGGCGCCGAGCCGGGCCCGCAAGCCCCCGAACGGGGGGAGCTGAGCAGGCCCTGCTGGGGGGTCCGTGCTACCAGGCCACGCATCCGGGCCGGCTACGCCTGGCGGGGGACCGGCGCCTTCTTGGGGAGCAGCTCGATCCGCTCGGTGTGGCGCTCGACGAGCTCGCGGGCGCCGCTCATGACCCGGGCCAGGAACTCCAGTTGGGTGTCGGAGAGCTGGGCCAGCAGCTCGGCGCCCTCCTGGCCGATGGGGGCGTAGATCTGCTCGATCTTCCGGCGGGTCTTCTCGGTCAGCTCCACCACCACCCGGCGCCGGTCGGTGGGGTGCGACACCCGGCGCAGGTACCCGAGGCGCTCCAGCCGGTCGAGCAGGGTGGTCAGGGCTCCGGTGCTGAGGCCGCATTCCCGGGCCAGCTCGCCGGCGGTCAGGGGGCCATGCTGGTCGAGGATGTCGAGGCATCGGCCGTCGGTGCGGTTGATGCCGAGCAGGCCGACGGCGACTTCGTCGAAGCGGTCGGTGGCCGTCTGGTACCGCCGAATGGCCAAGGTGGCCTGGTGAACCAGAGCTTCGCGGCTTTTGGTCACATCTGCGTCGTTGCCCTCAAATAGCTTGATCCTCAAGATATCTCCCGGGATGCCGATAGAGCAACGAAGCCTCAATTCGGCAATTCGCCCATTTACCCCCGGGAGGTCCCCCCGTGCTTCAGCGTCTCGCCCGTACCGCCTACCGCCGGCGCCGCCGCGTCGTGGCCGGCTGGTTCCTGCTCGTCGTCGCCCTGGTCTCGCTCAACGGAGCGGCGGGCGGCGAGTTCCTCGACGAGTTCTCCCTCCCCGGCACCGAGAGCCAGGAGGCCATCGACATCCTCGAGTCCCACGGCTTCGCCGACCGGGGCGGCTTCGGCGGCCAGATCGTCTTCCAGGCCGACGCCGGCGTGAACGACCCCGCCGTCAAGGCCACCATGACCGACCTGTTCGAGAAGTTCACGACGCAGATCGACGGGATCCAGATCGTGAGCCCCTACGACGCGGGTGGCGAGCGCCAGATCTCCCAGCTCGACCCCACCATCGCCTACGCCGAGGTGAACTTCACCGACCGGACGTCGACCGAGTACCAGGAGGCGGGGGAGATCGCCCGCACCCTGGCCGAGGAAGCCGACTCGGACGGCCTGGCCGTCGAGCTCGGCGGTGACATCTTCCTCGAGCAGGTCGAGTTCGGCAGCGAGGGCATCGGCTTCCTGGCCGCCATGGTCATCCTGCTCATCGCCTTCGGCTCCGTGCTGGCCATGGGCCTGCCCCTCATGACCGCCCTCTTCGGCATCACCAGCGGCATCGCCCTGGTCGGCCTGGCCGTCAACTTCATCAACATGCCGTCCTTCTCCAACCAGGCCGTGATGATGATCGCCATCGGCGTGGGCATCGACTACGCCCTGTTCATCGTCACCCGCTACCGCGAGGGCCTCCACCACGGCATGGACCCCGAGCACGCCGTGGTCCGGGCCATCGACACCGCCGGGCGGGCCGTGCTCTTCGCCGGCATCACCGTCATCATCGCCGTCCTCGGCCTGTTCACCGTCGGCCTCGACATGATCAACGGCCTGGCCGTGGGGATCTCCCTCGGCGTGCTCATGACCATGCTCGCCGCCCTGACCCTGCTGCCCGCCGTCCTCGGCTTCGTCGGCCGCAACATCGACAAGCTCGGCCTTCCCCACCGGCGCAGCAAGAGCGACCACACGACCACCATCTGGTACCGGTGGAGCCGTCTGATCCAGCGCAAGCCCTGGCCGGCCCTGGTCATCGGCGCCGTCGTCCTCATGGCCCTGGCCGCTCCGGTGGCGTCCCTGCGCCTGGGCTTCGGCGACGCCGGCAACCGCCCCGACTCCGACACCACCCGCCGGGCCTACGACCTCCTCTCCGAGGGCTTCGGCCCCGGCTTCAACGGCCCGCTGCTGCTGGTGGCCGAGGCGCCGGGTGGCATGGCCGACATGTCCGCCCTCCAGGGCCTCAGCACCACGCTGAGCAAGACCCCGGGCGTAGTGACCGCCACCCCGCCCATCCCCAACGAGGCGGGCGACGCCGCCATCCTTTCCGTGTTCCCGACGACCGCCCCCCAGGACGAGGACACCCACGCCCTGGTCAAGACCCTGCGTGAAGATGTGATCCCGACGGCGCTCGAGGGCACGACGGCCGTGGTCAAGGTCGGCGGCTGGACGGCCGGCGGCATGGACTTCGCCGACTACTCCGGCTCCCGCCTGCCGTGGTTCATCGGCACCGTGCTGATCCTGTCCTTCCTGCTCCTCATGGCCGTGTTCCGCTCGGTGCTGGTGCCGCTCAAGGCCGTGGTCATGAACCTGCTGTCGATCGGTGCCGCCTACGGCGTGATCGTGGCCGTGTTCCAGTGGGGCTGGGGCGCATCGCTCATCGGCATCGGCCGGGAGGGGCCGGTGGAGGCGTGGGCACCGATGATGCTCTTCGCCATCCTCTTCGGCCTGTCCATGGACTACGAGGTGTTCCTGCTCTCCCGCATCCGGGAGGACTACGACCGCACCGGCGACAACGCCGTGGCCGTGGCCAACGGCCTGGCCGCCACCGCCCGGGTCATCACCGCTGCCGCCGCCATCATGATCTGCGTGTTCGGGTCCTTCGTGCTCGGCCTGGACCGCTCGATCAAGCTCTTCGGCCTCGGTCTGGCCGTGGCCGTCCTCTTCGACGCCACCATCGTCCGCCTGGTCCTCGTGCCCGCCACCATGGAGCTGCTGGGCGAGCGCAACTGGTGGCTGCCGAAGTGGCTCGACCGCATCCTCCCCAACATCAAGGTGGAGGCCGCCCCCGACGCCCTCGACGAGGAGCTGGCCAAGCTCCCGGCGGGCGGGCCGGTCTCCGACGGCGACCTCGAGGACATCCTCGCCGGCCGCTAGCCCGTTCCTCCTTCGGGACCCGCTGGCCCTGCGGGTGCTCGCCTCTACCTCTGGTAGGCGGTGAGCACCCGCAGGGCGCGTAACGTCTCGATCCCCCGCCACTCCAGCGTGGAGGCCACCCCGGGCGGCTCCCAGGTGATGGTGAAGCCGCCGTCGGGCTGCTGGTCGGCGACCAGGCGCTCCAGGTGGCCCTCGATCTGCTCGTCGCTGAACAGCGACCGCCACCGGCTCTTCGGCGTGGGGGCGAAGTGCAGCGGGCTGACCCCGTAGCTCGGGTCGGCCGGGTCGGCCCGGAACATGTTGAGCTTGGGGAGCCAGTCCCCCACCCGCACCGCCAAGGCCTCGGCCCGGGCCCGGTCGGGGACCTGTTCGAGGAAGACCATCACCTCGGACATGGCGTGGACCTCGTCGGGGAAGCCGTGGTTGTCGAGCTCCGCCCAGCACCAGGCTTCGGCCCGGTCCCGGAAGGGATGGTCGATCCCCAGCTGGTGGAGCAGGCCCACCAGGCCGGCGGTGGGGTTGAACCCGGGGGCGTAGGTCCACTCCGACCAGTGCTCGGCCCGGGGGTAGGGCTCCATCACGGGGAACGACAGGGCCACGGCCCCGTCGGACGTGGCAACGGACGCCAGCCAGTCGCAGGCCCTGCGGACCATGGGCCCGTCGACGTGGCCGGCGGCGAGCATGTGGCCGAAGGCGGCCTCCACGTCGATGGGCAGGCTGTCGGGGCAGCGCTTGTCGGGCTCCAAGCCGTGGCCGAAGCCGCCGTCGGGGTTCTGGTAGCCCCGCAGCACGTCGACCACGCCGGCCGGGTCGGCTCCCCGGAACAGGGTGGCGAACAGGCGTCGCTCGAGCAGGCGCCCCTCCCGGAGGAGGAAGGCCTCGGCGTTGGTGAAGACGTCGTTGTTCATGGTTCCAGTCATACCGGGCGAGGGGACCGCCTGTCTTGAACGAATCGGACGTCCGTCCGCCGCCACAGGCGCGCGCACTGATGCCGCTCAGAGCGGCACAGCTGCGCGCGCCTTCGGCGTCGGGCCCTAGCGCAGCAGGGCGACGGCGGCCCACAGCAAGCCGGCGGCGAAGAGCAGCGGCAGGCCGATGGAGGCCAGGCCGAGGAGGCCCAGCAGCGACAGCAACGTGGCCCCCACGGCCAGCAGCGGCCGGCGGGCGGTGAGGGCACCGGCGCCGGCCAGCACCTCGGCGGCCACCAGGAAGGCGGAGTAGATGTTGACCAGAGCGTCGCCCTCGTTGGCCAGGATGACCACGTAGATCACGGTGATGACGGCGGCCACGCCCACGCCGCCCAGGCCGAGGCGGCGGGCCTGACGGACGGCCGCATCCCGGGGCGAGCTGACCGCCGGGGCCATCAGCGGCCGCCGAGGCGGGTGGGTGGCGCACCGCCGACACGGCTCGAGCAGCTCGGAGG
>JBOGFE010000589.1:0-7299 GCA_050741935.1 Acidimicrobiia bacterium
GCGCCGGCCACACCCGGTTCCCCGGCCAGGTCCTCGGTGAGCCGGCGCCCCCGGGCGGCGACCGCCGGGTCGTCGACGCCGCCCGACGTCGGGGTGGCGACGAGGACGTAGGCGGGCAGGCCGGCCCCGAAGTCGTCCTCCAGGCGGTGACGGGCGAGGACCGACTCGGCCGCCGGGTCGTCGAAGCCGCCCCGGCTCAGGTGCTCGGCCACCGACCCGCCCAGGGCGCCGGCCACCACGAAGAACAGGCCGGCGGCGCCGAGCACGGGGCGCTGGTGGCGGATCAGGAAGCGGGCGAGCCGGACGAACACGGGGGACCTCCTCGTCGCCATCGGTGTAGCACCACGACGAACGGGATCGGGTCGCATCGACCGCGCCCGGCCGGCCGACGCGCCACGGGAGGGCGGCTGGGGGCCGCCCTCCCGTGCGTCCGACGTCGGCAGTAGCTGGGGAACTACTTACCGATCCGGTAGTTGGCCACCCCGGTTCCGTCGCCCACGTAGCGGGCGTCCCCGGCGTAGTTGGCGCTGACGGGGTAGGTCCCGATCTTCTGGTTGAGGCGCAGGCTGACGCTGGCCACCCCCGAGGAGTTGGTGACCGCCGAGGCGCTCTGGGAGCCGAGGGTGAAGGTGACCGTGGCGCCCGACACGGGCTGGCCGAGCTCGTCGTTGAGCGTGGCCGACAGGGTCGCGTACTTGTTGGGCAGGCTCTGGGTCGCCCCCGTGTAGACGAGCGTGGTGGCCCGCTTGGCGATGGTGGCGCTCAGGTTGGCCACCCCGCTGCCGCCGTCCTTGTCGGTGGCGGTCACCGACACGGCGTAGACGCCGGGGTTGGCGAAGGCGTGGGTCACGTGGGCCCCCGCCTTGCCGGTGCCGTCCCCGAAGTCCCAGCTGTAGGCCAGGGTGGACTGGTCGGCCGGGCCCGGGTCGGTGGCCGAGGCGTGGAAGCTGACCGGGACCCCCCACAGGGCGGTGGCGTCGGGCGGGCCGGTGACGCTCGGGTCGGCGTTGGCCACATCGTCGACGTCGAAGTCCTCGAAGACCAGGTTTCCGGCCTGGTCCCGGACCCGCAGCAGGCCGCTGTAGGTGGTGGAGTTGTCGGCGAAGGTGTGGTGGGCGACGGGCCCGAAGGCCACCCCGCCGTCCGAGAACTCCCAGGCGTAGGTGAGGCCGGCCGGGCAGTTGTCGGCCACCACGGCGGCGAAGGTCGTGTCCGAGCCCTCCACGAACGTCCCGCCCTGGACCACGGAGCCGACCGTGGGCGTGACGTCGTCGGCCTGGACGGCGCCGAGGTTGATGGTGTCCGCCCCACTGCCCGTCATGGACAGGTTCCCCGCCGCCGCGGTGTCGAAGACCGTCCCGCGGATGAGGCTCACGGTGTTCTCGGCGTTGGCCGGGCCGGGCCCGTCGATGAAGTAGTGGATGCCGGCCGAGCCGCCGACGACCACCGAGGTGGGGGAGTAGGAGGCCGTGCCGAGGGTGTAGCTCACCGGGGTGCCCGTGGTGGCGTCGCAGGGGACGTCGATGTGGTCGGCCACGGTTGCGGGGGCCGGGCCGTTGAAGGTGAGGTTGGTGTCAGGTTCGAAGGACGCCGTCCGCGACAGGTCGACACCGTCGGGGCCGATCGTGAAGCTGTGGTTGAAGATCAGGTCGAGGGTGAAGTCGACGGGTGCGAACTCGCTCGGCCAGTTGTCGATCAGGTTGATGCTGACGGGAGCGGCGTTGCAGACGGCGTTGCTCTCGCCGGCCAGCGGCGGCGCGCAGGTGGCGATCACGTTGGCCGTGGCCGTCCCGCTGATGTTGGTCGTGCTCGCCGTCCACCCCGGGCCGGGCGGGAAGTCGCCGCCCCTGCCGAAGACCCCGGCGATCCAGGGCACGGTGTAGACGAGCTTGATCGTCCCCCCGCCCGGGGTGAGGACGTTGGAGATGTCGGCCGTCGCCCCCTGGTGGAGCTCGTCGGGGTCGAAGGTGGTCTCCACGCTGATGGGCGCGCTCCACTCGACCCGGGTCATGGGGGTGGCTTCCGCCCGGCCGGCGATCTCGCAGCCGTCGCCGCAGTCGAAGAAGTCGTCGGGCAGGCACTCGTCGCAGGTGATGGCGAACGTCGGGTGGGTCTGGGTCGGGCTGACGCCGGCCAAGGTGATGCTGGACGTGGCCGTGGTCTCCGCCGCCTGGGCCGGAGGCTGCACCAGGCCCAGCAGCGCCAGGCTGACGGAGACGGCCGTCACGGCCACTCTCCTCTTGATCGAAGACAAGGTTCCTCTCCCTCTACTTTGCTGGTCGGAAATCGCGGCGCGACAAAGCCCGGAGGTGCAGTGCGGCGGGATACAAGCTTGGCGGGCCGTACGCAGCATGGGTGGGGGAGGGGAACTAGTCAATCAGAAGGAGGTCAATTTGCCGCCAGTCTCCTTGGCAATAAACCGGAGTTAAGGTTGTCTTGATCGGCGGGCGGGGAAACCTGGACAATGGGGCCGCATTCGACCAACCCGGCGAGGAAACCCTTGCAATTCCTACGGTTTCCCCGCGGTTCCGCATCTGTTACCGGACAAGGGTAAGCGGCATTGTCATGTGAATCCTGGGTGTGACCGGCCCTTTTAGTTCGCGCGCGGTCGCCGGTCAAAGGAAAATAGCGGGTCGCTATGCCGGGCTGTCCCTGGTCGGGAGCGGTGGTCCCTCGACTACGGTGATCATGCCGTCCGGGCCGCCAGCCAGGCGCCGAAGAAGGGGCTGGTGAGCTCCCAGTTCCCGGCCCGGCGGCGGACGAGCTCCTTGGCGCTGAGGGCCCGCAGGGCGGTGGTCACGGCGTTGGCGTTCGCCACCCGTACGGCGTCGAGGAAGGCCTTGGCGTAGACCTTCTCGACCGGATGGCGGGCCAGCTCCCGGACGATCCGGCGTTGGGCGGCGGCGAGGCCCTCGTAGCGCTCGGCGAACACGACCGCCTGGCGGGCCACGATGGCCGCCATGCCCGCGGTCATGTCGGCCTGGGTGATCCCCTTGCGGGCCCCGGCCGCCTCGAAGGCGGCGTGCGCCAGCCACTGCACGTCGTTGGGCACAGCCCCCGCCGTGCGGTAGAGCTCCCTGGCGACATCATCGGCCAGGCGCTTCCCGCCGGCCGTCGCCCGGATCACGAGATGCTCGACCATCTCGGCTTCGGGAACGACCTCGAGGTGGAACAGCTCGCCCATCCCCAGTAGCGGTGCCCCCCGGCCCCGGGTCAGGCGCTCCATCACGCTCAGGTGCGACCCTGAGAAGACCAGGCTCGTGCCCCGGGCCTCGTCGGCCAGTGCCTTGAACGCCCCCGCCATCCCCTTCGGGCCGATCTCGGCCACCTGTTGGAACTCGTCGAGCACCAGCGCCGCCGGCCGGCGCCGGTCCACCTCGGCGAGCAGTCCGACGGCGTCGGTGAGCACCTCGATCCACGGCGCCCGGCCCACCACCGGATCGAAGCCCAGGCTGACCGCGCCCTCGGGCCCCACGCTCACCCGGGGTGTCACCCGCACGTGTCGGAGGACCTCCTCCAGGCTGCGCCGGGCCCGGCCAACCGGCCGCAGGACCTCGCGCACGACGGCCGTGAGCACCACCGCCGCCACCTCGTCGTCGGTGGTGCAGAACAGCAGGTTGGCGTACCCGCCGCGTCCGCCGCCGGCCCGGAAGCGCCGCAGGGCTTCGAGGAGGAGTGACGTCTTGCCGTAGCGGCGGGGGGAGAGGACGAAGGCGTGGATCCCCGAGCGCATCCGCTCCGAGAGCGCGGCCAGCTCAGCGCGGCGGTCACAGAAGCGGTCGGCCTCGACCGGTGCGCCGTAGTGATAGGGATTCGTCCGTTCCACTGATTGCTATTATAGCAGTGCATGGAACTCCCGTTCCGGGAACGGAGTCAGCCCGCCGGGGGGAGCCACACGGCGTCCCAGACCGTGCCGACGGTTGAGGCGGCGACGTTGCGGGTCCGGGTGAGGTCGGGGAGCTCCACGACGGCGACGGTGGTGCCCTGCTTGGCCCCGGCCACGAGGAGCTGGTTCCCGTCGGGGGACCAGGTGAGGGGCCGCCATCCGTCCAGGGTCTGGCGTTCGCCACTGGTCGGGTTGAGGAAGAGGGTGCCCGTGGGTGGTTGTCCGGGCTGGCTGAAGAGGGCCAGGGCCATCCAGCCGCCTTTGCCCCACGGGGTGTTGCCGACGTCGGGGACCTGGAGGTCGATCTCCGAGCTGGTGCCGTCGGGCTGGATGATCTGGAGCCGGGGCCCCGTCGGTTCCCGCTTGAGGACGACGATCTCGCCCCCCGGGCCCCACGCCGCTCCCGCCACCGTCGCCCCCTTCGTCACCGTGGTGGCGGCCTGTTGGGCCGGGTCCCAGACCCGGATCTCCTTGACGAGCTCGGGAGCGCTGCTGGCCAGGCGGCTGTAGAGGATGCGGCAGTCGTCGGCCAGGTCGGGGTTGGAACCGGCCTCCAGGCCGAGCGTGGCCACCGGGGCGAGCCGGTCGCCGGCCAGCTCCTGGAGGCGATCGGCGTAGCCGACCTCCCGCTGGGCGGCGGCGACCACGACCTTGTCGGGGCAACCCCCCACGGTCGACACCCGGGCGTCGGTGGTGAGCCGGTTGAAGCCGGGGGGTGAGAACGTCATCTCGTACAGATCGGAGGCCAGGTCCACCTCGCCGGCCTTGACGAAGAACCGGCCGACCGGCGCCGGGCCCTGAATCGGCACCAGGTCCTTGCCCTGCACCACCTTCGGCGCCGGCTGCTCCTGCTTGGGATCCCCGGCGCAGGCCGTCCCGGTCAGGACGGCCGCCACCAGGCACACGACGGCTCGGCGCACGCCGGCCACCCTACCCACCGGCCTCTGGGCGGGTGGGGGACATGACCGTGGTGGCGGTGGGCATGTCAGCACCCGAAGGGGTTGGCGCAGAAGTGCTCGAGGTAGCCGGCGATCTTGAAGCCGCGGGCGAGGACGCCGTCCTTGTCGGTCTGGGGGAACTCCCACAGGCCCTCGCCCACCGAGCCCTGGTAGCCGTTGCTGCCGCCGAACCGGGTGCAGCGGGGCCGGCAGCCGTCCTCCCACCAGGCGTTGACGGCGTTGCGGTGGTAGTCGGCCATGTCGCCCCACGGGTAGGGCGGGACGACCGAGCCCTTCAGGTAGTTGCCGGGGTTCTGCTGGATGGAGCCCTTGATGGTGACCCCCCGCAGCGGCACCTCGAAGCCCAGGCTGAGGGAGTAGTCCTCGGGGGTCTTCCCCTCCTTCCAGGTGTGGCCGAGGATGTTGGACCCCTGGGCGTCGTTGAAGGCCATGCCCGGCCCGCTGACGGTGATCCGGGAGCCGTTGCCGGCGTCCACGCCGCCGACGGCGCACATGAGGAACTGGACGGTGGGCTGGCCGAACTGGTTCTCCCGGGCGTTGTCCACGCTGTAGAGGTGGAACTTGAAGGAGCCCTTCTCGTTGCGCTTGTTGACGGGGTACTCGGCCGGCGGCAGGTAGGGGGTGAAGCCCTCCCGCTCGTTGTCGTGCACGCAGGGCACCGACAGGGCGGTGGCGGCCAGGGGCCGGTCGAGGGCCTTGGCGACGAAGGGCAGGCGCTCGACGATGTCGCCGAGGGCGTTGACGACCAGCTCGGTCCCGTTGATGGGACCGAGATGCGTGCGGCCGTCGGGCGTGAGGGTGACGACACCGCTGGCCTGGAGCTGGTGGTAGCGGTCGACGACGTCGGATTCGGCCGCGGCGACGGGCAGCATGCCGGCGAGGAACATCGAGGCCGTCGCGGCGGTGACGATGAGGGGGTTGCGTCGGCGCATTGACCGTCTCCTTGTCTTGGCCGCGTTCGTTGCGGTCCGACAGGTGAAACGGTGCCGAACCGGACGAATGACACGTTCGGGGCGGATTTTCACAACTTGTTCCCGGACGAGGGGTAGAGCCCGGCTCGCGGTGGCCGCGACCGATCTGCCCGATTGGTGACTACCGCTTTCATCGGCGAACCGTCACGCTGAAGGGGTCATGGCCCCCACGCTCTCCCTTCGCGCCCTCCGGTGACGGCCGTCCTCGGGCATGCCGCCCTGGCCGGCGCGCTGGTGGCCTGTGTGGCCGCCGTGTGCGTGTCGTGGGTCGGGGGGCGCCGTCGGCGCCCGGCGCTGGTGGCGGCGGGCACTTGGCTCCTGGCCGGCGCCGCCGGCCTGGCCGTGGCGGCCATGGCCGCGCTGGCCTGGGCGCTGCTGACGGGCGACTTCACCATCGCCTACGTGGCCCAGGCCACCAGCCGGTCGATGACCTGGCCGTACCGGCTCGGCTCCTTGTGGGGCGGCATGGAAGGGTCGCTGCTGCTGTGGTGCTCGTTCCTCACCGGCGGCGCCGCCCTGGCCGGGCGGACGCTGCGGCGGCGGGCGCCGGAGCTGCACGGCACCGCCCAGGTCGTCCTCGGGGCGGTGGGCGCCGGTGCCCTGGTGCTGCCCTTGTGGCTGGCCGATCCCTTCGCCCGCCTGGCACTGCCGGCCCTCGACGGCGGGGGGCTCACGCCGATCCTCGAGCATCCGGCGATGCTCTACCACCCGCCCATCCTCTACCTCGGCCAGACCGCCCTGGCCATCCCCTTCGCCCTCACGGTGGCCGCCCTGGCCGCCGGGCGCCTCGACGGCGTCTGGCTGGCCCTGACCCGGCGGTTCACCCTGGTGGCCTGGGTGGCGCTGTCGGCCGGGCTGGTGGCCGGCGCCCACTGGGCCTACCAGGAGCTCGGCTGGGGTGGCATCTGGGCCTGGGACCCGGTCGAGAACGCCGGGCTGCTGCCCTGGCTGGCCGCCACCGCCTTCCTCCACTCCGCCCTGATCGCCGAGCACCGCAGCCGGCGGCAGGCGTCAGGGGCCATCGGGCCGTGGACGGCGGCGCTGGCCTTCGCCGCCTTCGCCCTCGGACTTCTCGGCGTCTACCTCACCCGCTCAGGCGCCACCGGCTCCGTCCACGCCTTCGCCGAGGCCCGGGCCGTGGGTGTCGCCCTCCTGGCGGGGGTGGCGGCCGTGGTGGTGGCGGGTGGCCTGCTCCTGGTGCGGGGGCGCCGGCGGCTGTCCGGTTTGGTGGCGACGGGCACCAACGGTGCGTCGTCGCCTTTGGATGGCAGTCCGCCGGGCCCGGCGCCGCATGCCCCGTCGGCCACCGGACGAGAGGCCGCCCTCCTGGCCAACAACGCCCTCCTGATCGGCTGCCTGCTGGTGGTGGCCACGGGCACGCTCTTCCCGCTGGTGAAGGAGGCCTTCGGCGGAGCGGACTCGCTCGTCGCCCCCCGCTACTTCGCCACCCTGGCCGCCCCCTTCGGGCTGGCCGCCCTGGCCC
>JBOGFE010000590.1:0-5293 GCA_050741935.1 Acidimicrobiia bacterium
GTGGCCGGCGCCGTCTCCTACTGGACGACGGGCGCCCCCGACCTGCGCGGCCGCAACGACCACGCCCTCGTCGTGGCCTTCCTCCGGGGCGCCGACGACACGCTGGTGCGCACCGCCGACCGGCTCAACGCCGACTACGTGATCGACGACGACCCCGTGCTCACCACCCGGGCCGGCGGGTACGCGGCCATGTTCAACGAGATCGGCCACCGGGTGGAGAAGGACCTCCAGCTCTCCGAGGCCATCTCGCTCCCCATCATCCTGGCCCTCCTGGTGGTGATCTTCGGCGGACTGGTGGCCGCCGGCCTCCCCCTCGCCATCGGGCTGCTGGCCATCGTGGGCACCTTCCTCGTGCTCCGCACCCTCTCCGAGGTGACGGAGGTGGCCGTCTACTCCCTGAGTGTGGCCACCGCCCTGGGCCTCGGCCTGGCCATCGACTACGGCCTCCTGCTCCTCTCCCGCTACCGGGAGGAGTTCCACGGCGGCCGCGACCACGAGGACGCCATCGCCGCCGCCGTGGCCACCGCCGGGCGCACCATCCTCTTCTCCGGGCTCACCGTGGCCGTGTCCCTCAGCGCCCTGCTCCTCTTCCCCGTCGCCTTCCTGCGCAGCTTCGCCTTCGCCGGCTACGGCGTGCTGGCCGTGGCCATCTCCGGGGCGCTGCTGGTCCTGCCCGCCGCCCTCGCCGCCCTGGGCTCGAAGCGGGTGGCAGCCGGGCGCCGGCAACGCCGCGGCCGCGAAGCCGGGCCCGGGTTCTGGTACCGGGCCGCCCGGCGGGTCATGCGCCGCGCCGTACCCGTCACCGTCGTCATCGTGGCCCTGCTCCTCGTCCTGGGCCTCCCGATGCTCGACGCCAGCTTCAGCCTGCCCGACCACCGGTCCCTGC
This sequence comes from Acidimicrobiia bacterium, assembly GCA_050741935.1. Taxonomy (GTDB): domain Bacteria; phylum Actinomycetota; class Acidimicrobiia; order IMCC26256; family BP-133; genus CAWBJP01. The sequence goes on from JBOGFE010000590.1 coordinate 887, forward strand.
CCGAGGGCGCCGACGCCCGCCGGACCGAGGAGATCATCGACGCCGAGTTCCCCGCCGACGCCGGCGCCGTCCTCCCCGTGGTGGCCGGCGTGGGCCCCGGCGGTGTCGAGGCCCGCCGCCCCGACATCGACCGTTACGCCACAACGCTTTCCCGACTCGAGGGCGTGGCCCGGGTCGACGCCGCCACCGGCACCTACGCCGGCGGCCGGCGCGTGGCCGAGGCCGGCCCGGCCAGCGCCCGCTTCGTCTCCGCCGCCGGCGACGGAACCTGGCTGGCCGTCACCGCCGGCGTCGAACCGGTCTCAGCCGCCGGCGAGCACCTGGTGAAGACCATCCGGGCCACCCCGTCGCCGCTGGAGGACATCGGAGTGACGGGGCAGGGCGCCGGCCTGGTCGACACCAAGGCCTCCATCGGCCGTCGCCTCCCCTACGCCCTGGCCTGGATGGCGCTCGCCACCTTCGCCCTGCTCTTCCTCAGCCTGGGCAGCGTGCTGGTGTCGGCCAAGGCGGTGGTGCTCAACTTCCTGTCGCTCACCGCCACCTTCGGCGCCATCGTGTGGGTCTTCCAGGAGGGCCACCTCTCCGGGCTGTTGGGGTTCACCGCCACGGGCAGCCTCGAGCTCAACGCCATGATGCTGCTGTTCTGCATCGCCTTCGGGCTGTCCATGGACTACGAGGTCTTCCTCCTGTCCCGGATCATGGAGGAGCACCACCGGGGCGCCGACAACGAGGAGGCCGTCGCCCGGGGTCTCGACCGCACCGGCCCGGTGGTCACCGCCGCCGCCTTCCTCATGGCCATCGTCTTCGGCGCCCTGCTCATCTCCGGGCTCAGCTTCCTCAAGCAGTACGGGGTCGGCCTCACCCTGGCCGTCCTGCTCGACGCCTTCGTCATCCGGGCCACGCTCGTCCCCGCGGTCATGAAGCTGGCCGGCAACGCCAACTGGTGGGCGCCCGCCCCGTTGCGGCGCCTGCACACCGCCGTCGGCCTGAGCGAGATCGGCGAGCCGGCCGGGGCGGCGCCGGGGGCGCCGGGCTGACGGGGGCGCGTTCTTGTGGGGGTTCTGCCAGTGATTGCTGGCAATTTTCCAACAAATTCGTCGGGACCCTCGTCCTGAGCGCCCGTCCGGCCGATACTTGAGCTGATGATTCCGCACGAACCGTCCTACCGGCTCCGGGTGCTCTACCGCGAGCACGTCCCCGTCGAGCTCGACGGGCCGCCGTCGCTTTCACTCGAGAGCCACGTCGACACCGTCCGCCAGGCCCGGGACTGGGGCGTGCGCCGCCGGCTGCTGGCCGACGTCCTCGGGGTGGCCGACGAGTTCATCTGGGCCATCGAGGAAGAGCTCGGCCTCCAGCTCGACCCCTGAGGGCCAGCCAGAACTGCAGTGGCACGCCCGACGGGCGGCCGATAGCGTGCCGCCGGCTTCGTGAGCGGGCCTCGAACGCTCTCCTGGGTTGCCCTCGATGACTCTGGAGGCGGATCATGTCCTTGGATGAGCGAGCCCGCCATGAACTCTTTCTCCGCCTCGAAGCGGTGCTGGGACCCAAGCAGGCGGAGACGCTGATGGAGATGATGCCGCCGGCAGGCTGGGCCGATGTCGCGACCAAGCGTGACCTGGACGCCGTGGGGCACAGGATCGAGGCGACGGAACACAAGCTTCTCGCCGCGTTTCGGGGTGAGCTCCTCGCCGCCGTGACGGCACAGGCGAACGTCATCAGTGCGCAGACGAGGACGCTGGTCCTTGCCAACCTGGGCGCCGTCCTGTCGACGGCCGCACTCGCCTTCGGAGCGGCCAGGCTCGCCTGAGCGTCCCTCAGGCGCCGAAGGCGGACCGCACGGCGACCACGGCGATCTTCGCCTGGTCCCAGTAGCCGTACGTGCCCTGGTCCCGCAGCTCCGTGGCGGCGGTGACGACGGCGCCGAGGCCGACGTAGGCGAAGGCGCCGCCGACGGAGATGCGTCGCACCCCCATCGCCTCCAGTGCCGCGACCGGCGGCACGCCGGGCAGGGCGAGCACGTTGACGGGGCTGTCGACGGATTCGACCACCGAGCGGATCTCGCCGGCGTCGGTCATCCCCGGGGCGTAGAGGACGTCAGCGCCCGCCTCCTGGTAGGCCTGGAGTCGGGCGATCGTGTCGGCCAGGTCCTTGCGCCCTCGCAGGTAGTTCTCGGCCCGGGCCGTCAGCACCAGGCGGACGGAACCACCGTGGGCCATCTCGGCCGCCGCCGCCACCCGCTCGGCGGCCGCCTCGATCCCGTAGATGGGATTGTCGTGGTCGAGGGTGTAGTCCTCGATGGAGCAGCCGGCCAGGCCGGCGGCCACCGCCCCCTCGATGGTCTCCACCACGCCGGCCGGGTCGTGGGCGAAGCAGTTCTCGAGGTCGGCCGACACGGGCACGTCGACGGCGCCGGCGATGCGGGCGGCGGCGGCCAGCGCCTCGTCCCGGGTGACGTTGTAGTCCAGGCGCCCGAGGGTGGCGGCGAACCCGCCGCTGGTCGTGGCCAGGGCCGCGAACCCCAACGAGGCCAGCAGCCGGGCCGACCCCTCGTCCCAGGGGTTGGGCATCAGCAGGGGACCTCCCTTGTGGTGGAGGTCGAGGAACTGCGCCGCCTTGTCCGCTTGCGTGACCATGGGCAGGAATCTAGTGAGGACCTGTCGATCCGGCGGATTCCCGTTCGTCGTCGTGCTACACCGGAAGCGACGAGGAGGAACCGATGCGCTACCTGCTCCTGATCCGACGAGGACGCCGAACAGTTCCGCACCCCCGAAGACGACGCAGCCCTGATGGCCGACTACAACGCCTTCGGCGAGGAGATGGGGCGCCGGGGCGTCCTGCTCGGCGGCGAGCGGCTGCGGCCGACCACCGACGCCACCACCGTCCAGGTCCGGGACGGGGAGACCATCACCTCCGATGGCCCCTTCGCCGAGACCAAGGAGCAGATGGGCGGCTACTTCATGGTGGACTGCAAGGACCTCGACGAGGCCATCGAGGTGGCGTCGAAGATCCCCAGCGCCAAGCGGGGGACGATCGAGGTACGGCCGATCTGGGAGATGTGACCGGCCCCGGCGTCGAGGCCGCCGTCGCCGCCGCCTTCCGCTCCGAATGGGGCGGGTGGTGGCCACCCTCATCCGGGTGACGGGCGACTGGGACCTGGCCGAGGAGTGCGCGCAGGACGCCTTCGCCCGGGTACCTGCTCTTCAACGAGGGCTACGCCGCCACCGCCGGCGCCGACCTCATCCGCCGGAGCCTCTGCGCCGAGGCCATCCGCCTGGCCCGCACCCTGGCCGGGCTCATGCCCGACGAACCCGAGGCCGTCGGGCTGCTGGCCCTCATGCTCCTCCACGATGCCCGCCGGCCCGGTCGCCTCGACGCCGCCGGCGAGTTCGTCCCCCTCGAGGAGCAGGACCGCGGGCTGTGGGACCGCCGCACCATCGACGAGGGCGTCGCCCTCCTCGACGCCGCCCTGCGCCGGGGTGAGCCCGGCCCCTACCAGGTGCAGGCCGCCATCGCCGCCTGCCACGCCGAGGCCCCGACCTTCCCCGCCACCGACAGGACCGAGATCGCCGCCCTCTACGGCGGGCTGGCCAAGATGACACCCTCGCCGGTGATCGAGCTCAACCGGGCCGTGGCCGTGGCCATGGCCGACGGGCCGGCCGTCGGCCTGCCCCTGGTCGAGGCCCTGGAGGCTTCCGGGGCCCTCCCCAACTACCACTTGCTGCCCGCCACCCGGGCCGACCTGTTGCGCCGCCTGGGACGCATGGCCGAGGCGGCCGGCGCCTACCGGGCCGCCCTCGACCTGGTCGCCACCGACGCCGAGCGCCGCTACCTCACCCGCCGCCTGGCCGGGACCGGCGCGAGCCCGGCCGGTATCGACGGGGACGGTCCCTGACGCCGAAATTCCGGCGCCCCTCCGACGGCCGGCTGGCTACCGTTCCAAACGGCTTCGTGAGCGGGCCTCGAACGCTCTCCCCGGGTTGTCCGACGACTCCAGGAGACGCATCATGGCCCTTGATGAACGGTCACGACACGAGCTGTTCCTCCGCCTCGAAGCGGTGCTCGGCCCGCAACCGGCCGAGACGCTCATGGAGCTGATGCCCCCGGTGGGGTGGGCGGACGTCGCCACCAAGCGGGACCTGGACGCCCTCGAACAGCGCATGGACCAGCGGTTCGAGACCATGGAGCAGCGGTTCGAGACCATGGAGCACAAGCTCATGGCGGCCTTCCGGGGCGAGCTTCTCGCTGCCGTCACCGCTCAGACAAGCGTGTTCAGCGCCCAGACCAGAACCCTGGTCCTGGCCAACATCGGGGCGGTGCTCTCCACCGCCACCCTCGCCTTCGCCGCCGCCAAGCTGGCCTGACCGGGCCGAGCCCGCCCGGCAGGATCACACACCCGCAACACCGGGA
>JBOGFE010000591.1:0-3858 GCA_050741935.1 Acidimicrobiia bacterium
CCACCGGCCCGGCCACCGCCCGCTCCGGCGCCACCGTCCCCGGGCCCGGCAGCCAGAGCGCCGTCGCCCCGCCGGGCGCCGGGCCCGGTGTCCATCCCTGTGCCAACCGCGCCGCCCAGGTTCCCAACGACCCCTACTCCCCGCCCTGCCTCACCTTCACGGGCGACAACGGCGGGGCCACCTCCCGGGGGGTGACTGCCACCGACATCGTGGTCTCGGCCCGCATCGGCGGGCTCCCCGACTTCTCCCAGGCGCCCTCCGACAAGGGACCGGCCGCCACCTTCCGCGTCGACGCGGAGGAGATCCAGCGGACCATGGCCGGCCTGGCCGACTACTTCAACTCCCGCTTCCAGCTCTACGGCCGCCAGCTCCGGCTCGCCTTCTTCGAGGGGAAGGGCAACTTCACCAACGAGATCCAGGGTGGGGGCCAGGAAGAGGTGGAGGCCGACGCCATCAGCGTGGCCGACGAGATGAAGGCCTTCGCCGAGCTCAACGCCTTCACCGCCCCCTTCGGCGACGCCCTGGCCCGCCGGGGCGTGGTCAACTTCGGCGCCCCCTACATGTCCCAGGAGTGGATGGCGGAGCGCCGCCCCTACGTGTGGAGCGTGGCCACCGACTGCACCTTCATCCAGCAGTCGGTCACCGACTACCGGCTCAAGCGGCTGACCGGACGGCCCGCGGCCCACGCCGGCGGTGCCCTCCAGGGCAAGCCCCGCACCTTCGCCGTCATCGCCCCCGAGAACCCGTGGTACCAGCAGTGCGTGGAGGCGGGCGAGCGGGTGGCCCGGGCGGCGGGCAACCCCACGCAGGCGAACATCAAGTACAAGCTCGACTTCGGGACCCTCTCCAACCAGGCGGCCAGCGTCATCGCCAAGCTGCGCTCGGAGAACATCACCACCGTCCTCTGCGGCTGCGACCCCGCCTTCCCCGTCTTCCTCACCGCCAAGGCCGAGGAGCAGGCCTACCAGCCCGAGTGGATCGTCACCGGGGCGGCCCTGGTCGACATCGACGTCCTCGGCCAGCTCTACCAGCAGGACCAGTGGGCCCGGGCCTTCGGGGTCAGCTTCCTGGGGCCGATGCAACCCTTGCGCAGCACCCTCGGCTACGCCGCCTTCAAGGTCATGCGACCCGAGGAGGAGCCCTCCCCGCTGGTCGACATCCTCTACTACCAGATGTACCTGCTGGCCCTCGGGGTCCACATGGCCGGCCCCGGCCTGACGCCCGACAGCTTCGAAGCGGGGATGCTGGCCTACCCGGGGGGCAGCGGCCTGGCCGGCACCTGGGACTTCACCCCCGGCCGCTACACCCCGACCGTCGACGCCCGGGAGATCTACTGGGACCCCGAGCGGACGTCGCCCCAGAACGGAGAGAAGGGCGCCTACGTGGAGACCGCCCCCGGCAAGCGCTACCGCCCCGGCCAGTGGCCGGCGGGCGACCCGGCCGTCTTCGCCCCGTGACGCCCCGGTGAGGCGCCTCTGGCCGGACGGGCGGCCGGCGCGCTGGGCGCTCATCTCCGCCGGGGTCGTGGCCGCCTGGTTGCTGGCCGGCCTGGTCCTGCCCAAGGGGGCGCCGCTCGGCGTGGTCCTCACCGGCGTGGTGCTGGGGAACGCCACCGGGCTGCTGGCCATCGGACTGGTCCTGATCTACCGGACCAACCGGATCGTGAACTTCGCCTACGGCTCCATCGGCGGCGTCGCCGGCCTGGTGGCGGTCAACCTGTTCCTCCAGAAGGACTGGAACTACTTCGCCGCCATCGTCGCCGGGGTCGTCTGCGGCATGGTCGTGGGCGGCGTGGTGGAGTTCGCCGTCATCCGCCGCTTCGCCCGCTCCTCCCGCCTCATCCTGACGGTGGCCACCATCGGACTGGCCCAGATCCTCTCCGGGGTGGAGCTGTTCCTTCCCACCTGGTTCGGCGGACGGGCGGCACCGCTGGGCGGGTTCGTCACCCCCCTCGACAACGACATCCGCATCTCCGTCGACCCCGTCATCCTCACCGGCAGCCATCTGCTCAGCATGGTGTGCGTCCCCGGCGTCATCCTCGTCCTGGCCTGGTTCCTCAACCGCACCGACGCCGGGGTGGCCATGCGGGCGGCGGCCGAGAACAGCGACCGGGCCCGCCTGCTCGGGATTCCCGTGGGCCGGCTGTCCACCATGGTGTGGGTGGTGGCCGGGGGCCTCTCGGCCCTCACCTTCATCCTCAAGGCCCCCTTCGCCGGCTCCACCCCGGGCGGCCTGGCCGGGCCCACCCTGTTGCTCCCCGCCCTGGCCGCCGCCGTGCTGGCCCGGATGGAAAATTTGCCCGTCGCCTTCCTGGCCGGCGCCGCCCTGGGCGTCATCGAGCAGCTGGTGCTGTGGAACGGTAACGTCCCCTCCGCCGCCGACCTCGTCTTCCTGATCGTCATCCTCCTCGGGCTCCTGGCCCGGCGGGAGCGGGTGGGGCGGGGCACCGAGGAGCAGGCGGCCTGGTCGGAGGTGGCCGTGGCCCGGCCCATCCCCACCGAGCTGCGGGGCCTGCCCGAGGTGCGCTGGGTGCGGGGGGCGCTGGTGGGCCTGGGGGTGGCCGCCGCCCTCCTGGCCCCGTTCGTCTACGGGCCGAGCACCACCACCCTCCTCGCCCTCGGCCTGGTGTGGGGGATGGTGGGGATCTCGCTGGTCGTCCTCACCGGCTGGGGCGGCCACATCAGCCTGGGGCAGTTCGCCATCGTCGGCGTGGGGGCGGTGGCGGCCGGCAACCTCGTGTCGCGCTGGGACGTCGACTACTTCGTGGCCATCGTGGCCGGCGGGGTGGTCGGCGGCATCATCGCTCTCCTGGTGGGGCTGCCCGCCCTGCGCATCCGCGGCCTGTTCCTGGCCGTCACCACCCTGGCCTTCGCCATCGCCCTGGACAGCTACTTCCTGAACCCCACCTACTTCGACGCGTGGATCCCCCAGAACCTCAACCGGGGCGTGCTCTGGCAACGGTTCCCGCTGGAGAACGCCCGCACCATGTACTTCGTGTGCCTGGCCTTCCTGGCCCTGTTCGTGCTCGCCGCCCGGGGGGTGCGCCGGGCCCGGCCGGGCCGGGTGCTCCTGGCCGCCCGCGACAACCGGCGGGCGGCGGAGGCGGCGTCGGTGCCCACCACCGCCGTGATCCTCTCCGGCTTCGTCTTCTCCGGCGTGCTGGCCGGCGTGGCCGGCGCGCTCCACGTGGTCATCCTCCACGGCGCCCGGGTGGGCAGCTACCAGCCCGTGCAGAGCCTGGAGATCTTCTCCATGGCCGTGATCGGGGGGCTCTCCTCGGTGGGTGGTGTGCTCCTCGGGGTGTTCTCGCTGCGGGGCCTGGAGCAGGCGGTGAGCCCGGCCTACCGGCTGCTGGTGACCGGGGCGGGCCTCCTGGTCGTGCTCCTCGTCCTGCCCGGGGGGCTGGGCCAGGCCGCCACCCGGCTCCGGGACGCCTACCTGCGGGCCGTGGCCAGCCGCCGGGGCCTGCTCGTGCCCTCCCTGGTGGCTGACCGCCGCCCCGAGGCGGGCTCGGAGGAGGACCATCCCGAGGACGAGGTGGATCTCCTGGCCGGGGCGCTGCGCCGGTGACGCCGCTGCTGTCGTGCCGGAACCTGGACGTCGCCTACGGGGCGGTGCAGGTCCTCTTCGGCGTGGACTTCGACGTGGCCGAAGGCGAGCTGGTGGCCCTCCTCGGCACCAACGGGGCGGGCAAGTCGACGCTCCTCAAGGCGGTGGCCGGCCTCGTCGCCCCCAGCGCCGGGACGGTGGAGCTGGCCGGAGCCGATGTCACGGGCGTGCCCGCCGAGGCCCGGGCCCGGTCGGGCGTGGCCCTCATGCCCGGCGGCAAGGGCATCTTCCCCGGCCTCACCGTGGAGG
>JBOGFE010000592.1:0-6738 GCA_050741935.1 Acidimicrobiia bacterium
GCCGAAGACGGCGTTCAGCCCCACACCGGCGAGAAGGACGGCCGAGAGCATGGCGCACAGGTTGGTCTGGTCGGCATCGGCCACCACCGCCCGGGACCCGAGCGTGGGGGCCAGCGCCCGCTTGGCCCGGGCCAGCCAGGGCATCACCAGCAGCGAGAGGACGGCCATGGCCAGGCCGGGGACGCTGGCGTCGGGCCGGGAGCCGGTGAGCAGGTCGGCGGTGGCCTGCACCCAGACGTAGAGGGCCAGGGCGGCGAAGGCCAGGGCGATGATGCGCACGGCCCGGCGGTCGTACTCGGCCATGCAGCCGGCCCGCCGCTCCTGGTGCAGCCGCCAGAACAGCACCACCGAGGCCGACACCTCGATCCCCGAGTCCATGCCGAAGCCGATGAGGCTCACCGACCCGGCCGCCAGCCCGGCACTGATGGCCACCACGCCCTCGATGACGTTCCAGGTCAGGGTCAGGCGGTTGAGGCGGCGGGCCCGGGCCAGGGCGGCCGGGCGCTCACCGGGCGCCAGCGTCACCACCTCGGGCTGGTGGGCGTGCTCCGCACCCATCAGGCCACGCCGTGGCGGATGTGCTCGCGGGACAGGTCGAGCAGCAGGCGGACGTGGTCGTCGTCGAGGCGGTACCAGACCGTGCGGCCGTCGCGCCGGGCCCGGACCACGCCGGCGGTGCGCAGGAGGCGCATGGCCTGGGAGACGGACGTCTCGGGTACGCCCACGGCGGCGGCGATGTCGCAGACGCACAGCTCGCCCGCCTCGGCCAGGGCGAAGAGGATGCGGGTCCGGGTGCGGTCCCCGAGCAGGCGGAAGAGCCCGGCCAGGCGCTCGGCCTCGGGGAGCCCGATCAGTCCCTGACGGACCTCGGCCACCCGGTCGGGGTCCACCATGCGCACATCGCACGTGTCGGCCGCCACCGCCGCCGGACTGTCGGCCACCTCACCAACTCCTTCTCATCTGCGTGGACGTGCAGATATTAACACGGTGACCGCGCCGTGCGGAAGGGTACGGAAGGGACAACGATGGACAGCGTGGACCAACGATTCCCCATCCTCTACACCGGGTTCAACGCCAAGCTCTTCCCCGTCCTCGGGATGCCCCGGAGCCGCTCCTACGTGGAGCTCGACGACGACAGCCTGCGGGTCCGCCTGGGCTGGGGCTTCACCGCCCACATCGCCCGCCGGTCCATCACCGGCGCCCGCCGGGGCCCGGACGTCCCCGGGATCACGGCCGGCGCCCACGGCTGGCGGGGCCGCTGGCTGGTCAACGGCTCGCGCCGGGGCATCGTCCGCATCGACGTCGACCCACCGGCGCGGGCCTGGACGCTGGTCCTGCCCGTCCGCCTGCGCGAGCTGTGGGTCAGCCTGGAGGATCCCGACGGGTTCCTGGCCGCCCTCGGGGCTCCGTCGTCGTCCTAGGCTTGACGTCATGGGACGAGACGTCGAGAAGACCGACGAGGAGTGGCGGAGCCGGCTCAACCCCGACCAGTACATGGTGCTGCGCCAGGCGGGAACGGAGCGGCCCTGGACGGGCAAGCTGGTCGAGAACAAGGCCGACGGGACCTACGTGTGCGCCGGCTGTGGGGCGAAGCTGTTCTCGTCGGGCACCAAGTTCGAATCGGGCTCGGGCTGGCCCAGCTTCTACGCCCCCGAGGACGAGGAGAACGTCGAGCGCCACACCGACACCAGCCACGGGATGGTGCGCATCGAGGTGGTGTGCAAGCGCTGCGGCGGCCACCTGGGCCACGTCTTCCCCGACGGGCCCAAGCCCACCGGGGAGCGCTACTGCATCAACTCCCTCTCCTTGGATTTCGAACCCCAGGACGGCTGAGGTGATGGCGGTCGGTGGGGTAATGCCACACCGATCGCCAACACCTGACCTCAGCGGTAGGCGGTGAAGGCCCGGCCGTAGGCCTCCCGGGCGATGATGCCCTTCATGATCTCGGGGGTCCCGTCGCCGACCTGGAGGCCGATGAGGTCCCGCAGCCGCTGCTCGAAGGGGGCGTCGGCCGAGTAGCCCGAGTAGCCGTGGAGCAGCATGGCGGCGTGGGTGGCGTCGACGCCCACCTTGCCGGCGTACCACTTGGCCATGGCCGCCTCGGAGGCGTGGGGCTCACCCCGGTCCTTCTTCCACAACGTCCGGTAGGCGAGCAGGCGGGCGGCGTCGAGGGTGGTGAGGTGCTCGGCCACCTGGAAGGCGACGCCCTCGTGGGTGGCCAGGGGCCGGCCGAAGGCGTGGCGCTCCTTGGTGTAGGCGATGACCTCGTCGATGGCCTGGCGGGCGGTGCCCACGAAGGCGAGGGCGATGATGGCCCGGTTGAAGTCGAACGACTGCATGGCCTGGACGAAGCCGCCGCCTTCGCCGCCCAGCAGGTGGTCGTCGGGCACGGCCACCCCGTCGAGGAACAGCGATCCCCGCTGGGTGAGCCGCTCGCCGGCGCTCCGGTACACCTGGCGGCCCACCCCGGGCCCGTCGAGGGGGACGAGGAAGGCGCTCACGCCCCGGGCCCCCTCCCCACCGGTGCGGGCGAAGACGACGGAGGCGTCGGCATAGCCGGCGAAGGTGATCGACGACTTCTCCCCCGTCAGGACCCAGCCGCCGTCACCCCGCTCCGCCCGGCAGGCGAGGTTGGCGGCGTCCGAGCCGGCGCCGGGCTCGGTGAGGGCGAAGGCCACCAGGGCGCGCCCCTCGGCCAGCGCCGGGAGCCAGCGCGCCTTCACGCCGTCCGAGCCGTGGGCGGTGAGCAGGTCGGCGGCGATGGCCCCGAGCTGGACGAAGAGGGAGTAGTTGAAGTCGCCCCGGGACAGCTGCTCGGCGGCGATGCCGAGGGTGACGTAGGAGGCGTCCGTCCCGCCGTACTCCGGGGGCACCCGCAACCCGGTGACGCCCAGCGCGGCCAGATCGAGGAGCCGCTCCTTGGGGAAGGGTTCGCCCCGGTCCCAGCGGGCGTAGTCGGGGGCGAGGCGCTTCTCGGCGAAGCGGCCCAGCTCGGCGGCGAACTGCTCCTGCTCCTCGTCGAAGGCGAAGTCCATGGTGGGGAAGGCTAGGCGTCCTTGACCGGAACGGCGCTGGAGGTGGCGAGCACGATCGCCCCGTCCCGCCGGACCCGGGAGGCGGGAATCGTCGGGTCACCGTCGAGCAGCCGGGCGAGAACCGGCGCCTTGGCGGGCCCGTCCACCAGCCACAGGATGCGCCCGGCCCGGTTCACCGCCGGCGGGGTGAGGGTCATCCGCCGGTAGCCGTTGAAGAGTCCCACCACGGCCCCGTCGGCGTCGGTCACGTCGAGGACGGGGTCGCCGGGCGGCCACGAGGCGGTGTGCCCGTCATCGCCCAGGCCGAGGTGGACCAGGTCGAGGACCCCGTCCCCGGTGACCTCGGCCAGCTCGGCGGCGTAGTCGGCGGCGGCGGCATCGAGATCGGAGGCCTCCACGGGCATGGGATGGACGTTGGCGTCGGGGATGGGGACACGATCGAGGAGGTGCCCGGTCAGGGCGGTCAGGTTGCGGTCGGGATGGCCGAAGGGGGCGACCCGCTCGTCGACCTGGAACACGTGGATGCTCCGCCACGGCAGGGGCCGGTGGGTCAGCTCATCCAAGAGCGGCAACGGGGTGCTCCCCCCGGAGAAGGCGACCAGGAACCGGCCCCGGGTGTCGAAGGCCCGGTCCGCCGCCTCGATGATCCGCCCGGCGGCGGCCTTGGCCAGGGCAACGGCGTCGGGCGCGACTTCGATGGGGAGCACGCCTCTACGGTACGGGGTGCCGGCGCCTGACCTCCTGGGGCCGGCCGTTCGTCGCCGGGGCTAGGGCTTGGGGGGGACCCGGAGGCCGAACTCGGCGGCGGCGTCGGCCAGGGCGTCGAAGAGGTACTGGCCGTAGGACCGGTCGCAGGCGACCAGGTACGAACGCCCGGGGGGCTCGGGGCGGTCGTCCCGGATGACCTCGGCCACCACGCCGGCCACGAAGCTGCGGAAGGCGCCGCCGTCGGGGAGGCGGGCGGTGTCGACGGCGCAGACCTTGGCCAGCACGTCGGCCGCGGCCGGCCCCGACAGGCGCACGACGGCCCGACCGGACGTGATGTCGAGGGCGGATACGAGGTCGTCGTCGGGCATGCCCTCGACCCGCTCGACCAGGGCGGGAGCCACCCCGGGGGCGGCGAGCAGCAGCCACTCGTCGGGCCCGAATCTCGCCACCAGCGTGCCGTGTCCGTCCCGCGCCGCCCGGCCCCCGTCCACCCCGAGGCTGCGGGCCAGGCTCCCATCGGCCCTCGCCCGCACGAGCACCTTGGCGAGCGTCGTCTCGTCGGCGAGGACGACCGCCGCCGACGGCGACCCGGAGCCGCCCCGCCCGGCGATGGGGCTGCGGGCCACGGGGCCCTGATCAGCCACGGAGCCTCGTGCCCTCGGGATCGAAGTGGGCGTGGTGGGCCATGACCGTGGCCGGGCAGTCGCCGCCGTCGGGCAGGCGGACCGTGACCACGGTGCCGGCGGTGCCCAGGCGGGCCGCCACCTGGGCCAGGCAGATCGACCGGCCCAGCGTGGGCGACATCCGGCTGGACGTCACGCGCCCCACGGTCCTCGCCGTGCTCCCGCCGACCCCCCGGAGCTCCACGATCTGGGACCCCTCGGCGGGGACCACGGAACCGTCCAGCGGCTGGAGGCCGACGAGGACGCCGGCGTCGCCGCGCTCCCGCTCCCAGGCCAGCTCGGGCTTGCCGGAGAAGTCGTCCTTGTCCAGCTTCACCAGCCAGTCGAGGCCGGCGGCGAAGGCCTGGGTGAGGCCGTCGGTGTCCTGACCCACGATGAAGTGGCCCTTCTCCAGGCGCAGGATCCGCTGGGCCTCGACACCGAAGGCGGCCACACCGAGGTCGGCCCCCGCCTCCAGCAGGGACTCCCACACGTGGAGGCCGTAGGCCGCGGGCACGTGGACCTCGTAGCTCAGCTCGCCGGTGAATCCGAGCCGCCAGGTGAAGCACCCGGGCACACCGGCCAGGGTGGCGGGCCGGACGTGCATGTAGGGGAAGGCCTCGGGGCCGAGGTCGACCCCCTCCGCCAACCGGCCGAGCAGCGCCCGGGAGTTCGGCCCGGCCACGTTGATGCTGGCGTAGGCCGAGGTCATGGCGGTGACGTGGACGGCCCAGTCGGGGTGGTCGGCCTGGAGGAGATGCTCGATCCGCTCGTGGACCGCATCCACCCCCGACGAGGTCGTGGTCATCATGTAGTGCCCGGGTCCGAGCCGGCCGGTGACCCCGTCGTCGAGCACGACCCCGTCCTCCGCACACATGACGCCGTAGCGGACGGCCCCGACGGCGAGCGTGGACCACCGGTTGACGTAGACGAGGTCCAGGAGCCGCGGCACGTCGGGGCCCCGCAGGTCGAGCTTGCCCAGCGGGGTGACGTCGATGATCCCGACGCGTCGGCGCACGGTGGCGACCTCGGCGGCGGGGTCGCCGTAGTGGTCGGGCCGGATCCAGGCGCCGGCCACCAGCGGCCGGGCCCCATGGGCCTCGTGCCAGGGCTGGATGGGCGAGTACCGCACCGGCTCGTGGCGCCGTCCGGCCAGCGCCCCCAGCGTCACGGGCACGTAGGGCGGGCGCCAGATGGTGGTGCCCGTCTCCCCCATCGAACGGCCGGTGGCCTCGGCCAGGCCGGCCACGGCGTTGATGGTCTCCAGCTTGCCCTGGGCCGCGCCCATGGTGACGGTGGTGAAGCGCTTGAGCAGCTCGACCGAGTCGTAGCCCTCGTGGGCGGCGGCGGCGATGTCCTTGGAGGTGACGTCCTCCGAGGTGTCCACGAACCCGTGGGTGCGCCCCCGGAAGAGGGCCGGGTGGGGTCGCGCCGGAAGCGGGGCCGGCGCCTCGGCCCCGCCGAGACCGGCCCGGGCGGCGGCCGCCCGTCCCACCGCCTCACCGTGGGCCACGAGCTCGTCGAGGGTGCCGTCCCCCGAGATGCCACCGGCGGGCAGCACGTCGGGCGGCAGCCCGTCGCCGGGACGGAAGCGGGCGGCGTCGGGGTCGTAGACGGGATGGTCCCCGGCCATGTTCAGCAGCGACGTGGGCGCCGTCCACCCGGTGGCGGTGACCACCAGGTCGCACTCCAGCGTCGTGCCGTCGGCCAGCTCCACGCGCTCCACCCGCCCGCCGCCCCGGGCGGCGACGATGTCCTCCCCCTGGCGGGCGTCGAGCACCCGGGCCACCTCCACGCCCGCGTCGGCGAGATCGGCGGCGGCGGCGTCCCCCTCGGGGTTGGCGGTGAGCACCACGGCCCGCTCGCCCGGCCGCACGGCCCACAGGTTGAGCAGGCGCCGGGCGCCGGTGGAGAGCATGACGCCGGGGAGGTCGTTGCCGGCGAAGACGTAGGGCCGCTCGATGAGGCCGGCGGCGACCACCAGGGACCGGGTCCGGGTCTTCACCAGCCGCTCGTGGACCCCGGGGTGGCTGCGCTGGACCACGGCGGCCCAGTTGCCGTCGTAGCGTCCGGCCACCACGGAGTCGACCAGGACCTCGACGCCGCTGCCGGCCACGGCCGCCCGCAGCTCGGCCAGGCGGTCCAGGTCGGGCTGGGCGCCCCAGCGCAGATGCCCACCCAGGGCCGGCTCCTCCTCGACCAGCATGACCCGGGCGCCGGCGCCGGCCGCGGCCACCGCCGCCGCCATGCCCGCCGGGCCCCCTCCGGCCACCAGGACGTCGACGTGGGCGTAGCGCTGGTCGTAGCGCTCGGCCGGCGGATCGGGTGAGAGC
>JBOGFE010000593.1:0-9792 GCA_050741935.1 Acidimicrobiia bacterium
GGGGCCCCAACCCCGGCCGCCAGTCCCTGCTCCGCAGGTCCTGATGACCTCCGCCCCCGCCCCGTCGAGCCCGCTGCCGCCCGTCGAGCAGGTCCGCCCCGGCCTGTGGAGCGTCCCCGTCCCCATCCCCAACAACCCGCTGCGCTACGTGTTCGTCTACGCCTTCGAGAGCGATGCCGGCACGTATCTGGTCGACGCCGGGTGGAACACCGACGAGTCCTGGGAGACCCTGTGCGCCGGCCTGCGCCAGGCGGGCACCGACATCAGCTCGGTACGGGGCGTGCTCGTCACCCATATCCACCCCGACCACTACGGGCTGGCCGGCCGGGTGCGGGAGACGTCGGGGTCGTGGGTGGCGCTCCACCCCGCGGACGCCGCCCTGATCCAGGACCGCTACTTCGATCCCGAATCCCTGCTGGAGCGCATGGCGGTGTCGCTGCGGTGGATGGGGGCGCCGGCCGAGGAGGTCAGCCCGCTGGCCAATGCGGCCATGCCGGTCAAGATGTTCGTCACCACCGTCCAGCCCGACATCCTCCTGGAGGACGGCGACAAGCCCGACGTTCCCGGCTGGGACCTGTCCGCCATCTGGACACCCGGGCATTCGCCCGGCCACCTGTGCTTCTACGAGCCGCGCTACCAGCTCATGCTCTCGGGCGATCACGTGCTGCCCCGCATCACCCCCAACATCCCCTTCCACCCCCAGGCGGGCGACGATCCGCTGGGCGCCTTCCTGCGCTCCCTCGAGCGCCTGGAGTCCTACCCGAGCGACGAGGTGCTTCCCGCCCACGAGCACCGCTTCGTCGGCCTGCAGGCCCGCCTGGCCGAGCTGGCGGTCCACCACGAGCACCGCTTCGGAGAGGTCAGGGCGGCCCTGGCCGGCGGGTGCACCACGCCATGGGAAGTGGCCGAGCGGATGGAATGGTCCCGGCCCTGGTCCCGCATCAACGGGTTCATGCGCCGGGCGGCGGTGGCCGAGGCCATGGCTCACCTGCGGGCCCTGGAACGCCGGGGTCACATCCGCTCGGTGGAGTCCGACGGGGGGCCCGTCCGCTTCGAGCTGGTCGAGCCGTCCGCCTCCGCCTCTGCCAACGCCGGCGGCGGTGGCGCGTCATGAGCGAGGAGGGCGCCCGGGTGGTGACCGAGCGGCGGGGCGACGCCCTGCTGGTGGGTATCAACCGGCCCGACAAGCGCAACGCCCTGGACAAGGCGACGACCTTCGAGCTGGGACGGGTCATCGCCGAGGCGGCGGCCGCACCGTGCATCCTGGTCGTCCACTCGACCACGCCGGGGATGTTCGTGGCCGGCGCCGACATCGCCGAGCTGGCCGAGCGGGACGCCGACGACGCCTTCTCGGCCATCAACGCCGGCCTGTTCGAACGTCTGGAAGCCCACCGCTGGCCCACCATCGCCGTGGTCGACGGGCCGGCGCTGGGCGGCGGCTGCGAGCTGGCCATGGCCTGCGACCTGCGGGTGGCGTCCACCCGGGCCCGCTTCGCCCAGCCCGAGCTGTCGCTCGGGATCATGGCCGGCGCCGGCGGCAACTGGCGCCTGGCCCAGCTCGTCGGCCTGGGGGTGGCCCGCCGGGTGCTCTACACCGGCCTCACGTTGGACGCGGCGGCCGCCCTCGACGCCGGCTTGGTCGACGCCGTGGTCGAATCCGACGCCGCCCTCGACGCCGCCCTCGACATGGCGGGCGAGATCGCCAAGCGCTCCTGGCGGGCGTTGGAGCTGACCAAGCTGGCGCTGCGCCTCCACCGGCCGGCGACCACCACCTTCGACGTCGCCGCCCAGGCCCTCCTGTTCGAGAGCGACGACAAGCGCCGGCGCATGCAGGCCTTCCTCGACCGCCGCCGCCCCTCCCCCTAACCCCCGTCGCGCGTTAACGAAAACCACCGGAGACGTGCATTTGGCTAACGCGGGACCGGGGTGGCGGGCTGCTCACCCCCCGTCGCGCGTGAACGAAATGCCGTTCGGAGCGGCAGTTGGCTAACGCGAGACCGGGCTCGGGGGGTCAGGCGCCGGCGAGGCGACGGGCGGTGGTGAGGAGGCCGGCCTCGGCGTCGTCGATGGCCGACCGGGCCCGGTCGGCGAAGCGGCGGTGCCGGGTGATGTCCCGGCCGGCAGCGGTGAGCAGGCGGGGCAGGTCGGCCCAGCCGCCCTGGACCGTCCGCCGGCGCAGCACGGCAACGGGATCCGCCAGCATCCCGAGCAGGCCGTCCGGCAACGCCAGACCGGCCCGCCCGGCGGCGCGGGCGACGTCCGCCTCCGTCAACGATCGGTTCTCCTCCACGGCCGTCCGGGCCGCCCCGCCCAGCACCCGGTGCGCCGTTCGCCGGTCGCACACGCCGGCGACGACCATCTCGTCGGCCAGGTCGCCCAGCACCAGCCCGGGGTCGCCGGCGCTCCTCGCCAGGGCCGCCGTGTCGACCGACAGGGTGGCCACGACGCCGGCCAGGAGCCGGGTCGAGGCGGTGAAGACACCGAGGGCCCGGCGTACCTCGCCCGGCGCCAGCAGGAAGTGGTCGGTGCGGGCGGTGGGGGTGCGCAGCCCGGAGAGCACCGCGCTGAGCGCGCCGGTCACGGCGCCGGCGGCCTGGCGGACGACGGCCAGGGCGTAGGGGTTCTTCTTCTGGGGCATGAGGGCGCTGACCCGGCAGTAGCCGTCGGCCAGCTCCACGAAGCCGTAGGCCGGCGAGGCCCAGATCTCGAGGTCGGCGGCCACCTGGCCCGCCTCCGTGGCCGCCGACGCCAGCACGGCCAGGAGGTCGACGAGGCCGTCGGTCTGCCACATGGCGTCCCGGGCGTGGTCCACGACACCGTCGAAGCCGAGGTGGGCGGCCAGCGCCTCCCGGTCGACGGGCACGGAGGTGCCGGTGCTGCCGCCGGCCCCCGCCGGGCTGCGGTTCACCCAGCCGTAGGCCGCCTCCAGGCGCCCGAGGTGGCGGAGGACAGGCTGCAGGTGGCCGGCCAGCAGGTAACCCAACGTCGTGGGCTGGGCCGGCTGGAGGTAGGTGAAGTCGCTCGTCAGGCTGTCCCGGTGGCGCCGGGCGTGGTCCCGGTAGGCGCCGGCCAGCCCGAGGAGGGCGCCGTGGGCGTCGAGGATCCCCCGGCGCAGAGCCAGGCGCAGCGCCACCCGGGCCGCCTCGCGGCGGGGTCGTCCGACCCACAGCCAGCCCGCCGCCGTCCCCGCCAGCTCGTCGAGCACCCGCTCCCGCGAGTTCCAGGGATCGCCGAAGGCGGCGTCGTAGGGGAACTTGTCGGCGGGCATGGCCGCCATCTCCACCAGGGCCCCGAGCAGGGCCGCCCCGTCGGCGGCGCCGAGGACGCCGGCGTCGACCAGGGCCAGGGCGTGGGCGATGTCGGCCAGGGTGAACCCGTCGTGGAGGGACGGCGCCTCGGCCATCTCCAGGGCGAAGCCCGCCGCCACCAGCTCCGGTGCCGGTCCCGACCCGAGCCGCCCCCCCAGACCCAGGTACCCGGGACCCTCGTCGGGGCTCACGGCCACCCGGGCGGATCCTGGGCCCGGGACTGC
The DNA here is from genome assembly GCA_050741935.1 of Acidimicrobiia bacterium. Lineage (GTDB taxonomy): Bacteria > Actinomycetota > Acidimicrobiia > IMCC26256 > BP-133 > CAWBJP01. Next base: position 3,533 of record JBOGFE010000593.1, read on the forward strand.
TCGAGGGCGGCGAGGATCTCGTCGACCACCTCGGGGGCCTGGTCGACGGGGGCCCCCGGATCGCACAGGGCGTCGAGCTCGGCGGCGGAGAGGTGCTTGCTCACGTCGGCCGCGGCGGCCAGCGCCTCCCGCAGCGACAACCCGGCTTCCACGCCGGCCATGGAAGCCTCGTAGACCATCAGGTGGGCCGACTGCTTGCCCACCCGCTCGGCCAGCGCCTGCATGACCCGTTCGGAGAGCACGTAGCCGCCCCGGGCGCCGAGGTTGGCGGCCATGGCCGCCGGGTCGACCACCAGTCCCTCGAGCACCGCCCGGCCCATCGCCAGGGAGGCCGCCGTCAGCCGCAGCAGGTCGGGGAAGGAGGCCCACTCCGCCTTCCAGGCCCGCCCGTCGCGTTCGTGCTCCACCACCATGGACTCCAGCAGCACCCCGGCTTCGACCCGGGCCAGGCGGGCCAGGGTGACGAGGTGCTCGGAGCGCTCCGGGTTCCGCTTGTGGGGCATGGTGATGCTGCCCACCGCCCCGGGGGTGAAGGGCTCGGCCACCTCGCCCACCTCCGGCCGCTGGAGCTGCAGCACCTCGTTGCCGATCTTGCCCAGCGTCTGGGTGACCATGGCCAGAACGGTGCCGAGCTCGGCCAGGCGGTCCCGGGCCGCGATCCACGGGCCCTCGGGCAGGCCCAGGCCGACCAGGGCGCAGAAGCGCTCCTGGAGGGGCCGGCGCCGGTCGCCCCACAGCGACCCGGTGCCCGCCGCCCCGCCCAGCTGGCCCACCAGCCACCGCTCCCGGCCCTGGCGGAGCCGTTCCAGGTGGCGGCGCACCTCGCCCGCCCACACCGCCGCCTTGTACCCGAAGGTGACCGGGAGCCCCGGCTGGCCGTGGGTCCGGGCCGCCACCGGCGTGTCCCGGTGACCGGCGGCCAGGCCCACCAGGGCGTCCTCGATGGCCCGCAGGTCCCGCCACACGATCCCGCCCACGTCCCGGGCGAGGAGGGCGCACCACGTGTCGCTGACGTCCTGGACGGTGGCCCCGTGGCAGAACCACTCGCCCGCCTCGGGGGAGAGGATCTGCTGCATCCCCCGGATCAGGCCCAGGGTGGAATGCGAGGTGGCCCGGGTCTCGGCCACCACGAAGGCGATGTCGAGCAGCTCGACCCGGGCCTGGCGGGCGATCTCCTCGCCGGCGGCCTCGGGGATGAGGCCCAACTCGGCCTGGGCCCGGGCCAGCGCCGCCAGGATGTCGAGCCAGGCCTGGAGCCGGGCGTCGTCCGAGAGCAGCGCGTCGACTTCGGGCGTACCCCAGAGGTGGGCGTAGACGGCGGAGCCCCGCATGCCCGTCGAAACTAGTGGAACCGGTGGTTCTCCCCGTTGGCCAAGACGGCGCTGGCCTGGCCGCGGGGCGTTGTCAGATCAGCGGATCACCGCAGGCCGAGTCGGCGCGAGCAGGCCGGCCACTGCCCCCAGCCGCTGCGGGCCTGGAGCTTCTGGGCCGCCTCGTCCTGGACGGCGGGCGGGGCCTCGTGGGGGAAACCGGGGTAACCCAGCCGGTTCCAGGTGGACTTCAGGAACTGGTAGGCGCCGAAGTAGCCGTTGCCGGTGTTGATGTCGTAGCGGCCGCCGGACTCGCACTTGCGGAGCGCGCCCCAGACGTCGTTGGTGACGGGCACCGAGGCGGCGGCGGTGATGGGCGCCGGGCGGGTGCGGGAGATGCGCTGGGCCCGGAGCTGCCGGTCGGCTCTGGCCGCCGCCGTGCGTTTGGCCTTGGCGATGGCCGCCGGGGCGCCGCCGGCGGGAGCCCGGCGGGAGACGGCGTGGGCCGGTTCGGCCAGCAGGCCACCGACGAGGAGCAGGCCTGTCATGAGCAGGGCGCCCACGAGCAGGGAGGACGATCGAAAGGGGTTGCGCATCTTGCGCCTCCTTGAAGTCACGGGAAAGCCCCCGGAGGGCTTCAGGTGTGGTGCCAGGTGCGGGCAACCGTCATGTGTGCATTCAGCTCGTGAGGGAAACCGTGAGGGACCACAACGAGGTGCAGACGACAGCCCGGGATGTCGTCGAGGGGCGTGGTCTCCTTTCGTCTCGTCGTGCCCACCGGCGCGTGACACGGCCGGCACAGGGTTTACACGGTGCGTAACAGACTATCGGCCCCCGGGCCCACGAGTCGAATCGAGCCGCCCGGCCGGGAAGAATCTCCCGCCGGGGCCACCGCTAGCCTGGGACGGCTCGAGGAGGCGGACCATGGGTCTGGAATGGCGACATGAGGATGCTCCGGTCTGGGATGCCGACAAGGCCCGCATCGTGGGCGGAGCCGCCGCCGGGATCTTCCGGCTCCCCGCCTCTGCCGAGGGCGAGCGCCTGCCCGGCGACTGGTGGCGGGTGGAGGACGGGGGTGCGGTAGTGGCCTACGGCTGGATGGACACCGCCTGGGGCGACGCCGAGATGCTCCTGGCCGTCGACCCCGGGCACCACAACCGGGGTGTGGGCACGTTCGTGCTCGACCGGCTGGAGCACGAGGCCGCCAACCGGGGCATCAACTACCTCTACAACGTGGTGCGCGCCACCCATCCCGACCACGACCGGGTGACGGCCTGGCTGGAGAGCCGCAGCTTCGAGGGGTCCTCCGACGGCATCCTGCGCCGGCGGGCCCGGTCCGCCACCACCCGAGGTAGCCGGCAGCCGTCCACCCCCCTCTAGTGTGCGGGGCGTGCCGCTGACCCCCGAGGAAGCCGCCCAGGTCTTCGTCCAGCCCAACGCCTACGCCGACGAGGTCCGTTTCCACGAGGCGTGTGCGCTCCTGCGCCGGGAATCGCCGCTCCAGCTGGTGGAGCATCCCGACTTCCTGCCCTTCCGGGCCGTCGTCCGACACGCCGACGTGATGGAGGTCGAGACCCATCCGGCCGTGTTCCAGAACGGGCCCCGACCCATCGTCGCCACTCACGAGGACGAGGCCTTCCGCCAGCTCCACGGCGATGTCCTCCGGACCCTCATCCACATGGACGACCCCGATCACCGCCTCCACCGGGCGGTCACGGGCGACTGGTTCCAGCCCCGGAGCCTGGGCCGCTACGAGGCCCGCTTCGCCGAGATGGCCCGCCGGGCGGTGGACGGGATGGCGGAGCGCGACGGCGAGTGCGACTTCGTCCGGGACGTGGCCATGCAGTTCCCCCTCAACGGGATCCTGGCCATCCTCGGCCTGCCGGAGACCGACTATCCCCGGATGCTCAGGCTCACCCAGGAGCTGTTCGGCAACGCCGACCCCGAAGTGCGCCGGGGGGTCAACCTGGTCGATCTGATCAACGTGCTGGGCGACTTCTTCGCCTACTTCTTCGCCCTCACCGCCGAGCGCCGGGCGAATCCCGGCGAGGACCTCGCCTCGGTCATCGCCAATGCCGCCATCGACGGGAAGCCGATGGGGGACATGGAGACGATCTCGTACTACATCATCGTGGCCACGGCCGGCCACGACACGACGTCGTCGTCCATCGCCGGCGGGTTGCAGGCCCTGCTCGAGCACCCCGACCAGCTGGCCCGGCTCCAGGAGGACATGTCGCTGCTGCCCAGCGCGGTGGACGAGATGATCCGCTGGGTCACGCCGGTCAAGCACTTCATGCGCAACGCCACCGAGGACTACGAGCTGGCCGGTGTGAAGGTCCGCCCCGGAGACGCCGTCCTGCTGTCGTACCCGTCGGCCAACCGCGACGAGGCCGTCTTCGACGACCCCTTCCGCTTCGACGTGGGCCGCTCGCCCAACCGGCACATGGCGTTCGGCTTCGGCATCCACTACTGCCTCGGCGCCCAGTTCGCCCGGATGGAGATGCGGGCGCTGTTCAGGGAGCTCCTTCCCCGGCTCGAGCACATCGAGCTGGCGGGCGAACCCGAGCTGACCCAGACCCTGTTCGTCGGCGGGCTCAAGCACCTGCCGATCCGCTACCGGCTGCGCCCCGCCCCGGAGTGACCGGTCTGGAACAGGTGGCCGTCTTCGTCGCCGGGATGGCGGCGGGAGCCATCAACGCCGTCGTCGGCTCCGGCACGCTCATCACCTTCCCCGTGCTCCTGGCCGTCGGCTACCCGCCGGTGGTGGCCAACGTGTCCAACACCGTCGGCCTGGCGCCGGGCTCGGCGTCGGCCGCCTACGGCTACCGCCGGGAGCTGGCCGGCCAGGGCGCCCGGCTCGTCCGGCTGGGCGTGGCCTCGGTGGCCGGGGGCATCACCGGCGCCATCCTGCTCCTCGTCCTGCCCGACGAGGCGTTCAAGGCCATCGTCCCGGTCCTCATCGCCCTGGCCTGCGTCCTGGTCGTGGCCCAGCCCGCCCTCGTGCGCCGCCTCCGCCGGGACGAAGGCCAGGCCCGCCGGCACGGTGGCCCCTGGCTTTTCGCCGCCGTGTACGGGACGGGGATCTACGGCGGCTACTTCGGGGCCGCCCAGGGCGTGCTGCTCATCGCCATCCTCGGCCTCGCCCTGGCCGAGAACCTCCAGCGGATCAACGCGGCCAAGAACGTCCTCGCCGGCCTGGTCAACACCGTGGCCGCCGTGGTCTTCCTCTTCTCGGCCGAGATCGCCTGGCAGCCCGTCATCCTCATCGCCGTCGCCTCCACCGTCGGCGGCCAGATCGGGGCCCACGTCGGCCGGCGCCTTCCCCCCGCCGTCCTGCGCGGCTTCATCGTCGTCGTCGGCATCGCCGCCATGGTCAAGCTCCTGACCGACTGATGCTCACTTCGACTTGGGCGCGAAACCTTCGCCATCCGAGGATTTCGCGCCCAGGTTTCGATCAGTCGCCGTCTCCCCACAGGATCTGCCGCACCTCGTCGGGTTGAGCCGGCCGCCGGCCGCCGGCGTCCGCCAATTCGCGCACCTCGGCGACGAGCTCCTCGTTGCGGGGGGTGCTGGGCGGGGCGTGGTGGTCCTCGAGGCCGACGCGGACGTGGCCGCCGCGTTCGATGGCCAGCGCCGCCAGGCCGGCGGCGGTCACGTCGCCGCCGTAGACGGCGACCATCCAGGGCAGGCCGGTGCCCTCCAGCATGGCCAGGTAGGCGTCGAGGGAGCGGGGCGTGGAGGGCAGGCCGAAGAGCATACGGTCGCCGCCCAGGTAGAGCTGGATCTTGGCCTGCGGCAGCGTGCCGGCGGCGTGGTGGGCGAGAACGAGGCGCAGCATGCCGGGTTCGAAGATGGAGATGTGGACGGACACCTCCCGCTCCCGGCACCAGCGGAGGATCCAGTCGACCTCGGCGGCGGAGTTGCCGAAGGTGTCGGGCCGGGTCATGGGCGGGCCGCCGTCGCCGGCGGGGAAGGCGAGGGCCAGGATGCCGGCGTCGCAGGTGGCGACGGGCTCGAGGCCGGTGTCGTAGAGGTCGACGATGTGGGCGAAGCGCTCCTCGACGGTGCTGGTGGGGGTGGCTCCGGCCATGGTGGGGTGGAGGACGAGCCGGGGGTGGCGTTCCCGCAGCCGGCGCCAGACGGCCACATAGGGCTCGGTGGCGTGGCGGGTGGGGCCACCGAAGAGCGGCTCGTCGTTGTGGTGGTGGATGATCGAGGCGCCGGCGGCGAGGCAGGCGAAGCCCGACTCGACGATCTCGTCGACGCTGCGGGGCACGTTCGGGTTGGCGTCCGAGGTCGTCATCCCGTTGAGGGCGGCTTCGATCACCGTCGGCGGATGCGCAGTCATGGCGCCATTCTTGCCACCATGAGGGCCGTGGACGGAGAGGGCGTCGTGCGCACGCAGCGGATCTCCCACCCCGCCTTCTTCGGGACCCACCGGGACGAGACCCTGCGCTTCTACACCGAGCTGTTGGGGATGGAGCTCGTGCTCCGCCAGGACAACCTCGACGACGCCTCCATGGAGCACCTGTTCTTCCATGTGGGCGAGGACAACTTCATCGCCTACTTCCTTTTGAAGGACGAGGCCGATGCCTCTCGCTACCGCACCGCTCAGCACGGGCTCGGCGGGATGAACCACCTCGCCCTCGAAGTGGACGGCGCCAACTTCGACGAGGCGTTGCGGCGCCTGGAGGCCGAGGGCATCCCGGTCAAAGGCCCCGTCGACCGGGGCTACGAGCGCTCCATCTACTTCAAGGACCCCAACGGCGTGCGGGTCGAGCTGCTGACCTGGCTGACCCCGCCGCCGGCCCACCTCGACCAGGCGGCGATCATCCGCCGGGCCCAGGAGCTGCGCCACGCCCGGGGCGCCGCCTTCGTGGAGGACGCCGACGTCCGGGCGGCGATCGCCGACCTCGACCAACGACGCTGAGCGGGCGGCCGGTCAGGCGG
>JBOGFE010000594.1:0-7337 GCA_050741935.1 Acidimicrobiia bacterium
GATGAGCTCCCGGCTGTCGGGCGTCCAGGCCAAGGGCGACCCGGCCCGGGCCACGCCCACGTCCACCGTGACCGTGACCGCCGGTCCCGACCCGTCGGCCGGCGAAACCACCAGGTCGGCCCGGCCGGCGAAGGACTCGACCCAGGCCAGCCACCGCCCGTCCGGCGACCAGCGGGGATCGGCCAGCGTCCGCTGCCGGGCCACCATCTGGGCGGTCACCCTTGCGCTCACGGGACAGGACGCTACCGTCCGCTCTGTGATCACGGACGAACCCGTCCGCGGCGGCTTCGCCGACCTGGGCCTGTACCAGCTGCCGGGTATCGACTTCGCCCGGGCGTACCTGCGACTGCAGGTCCCCCGGCCGCCGCTCAGCCATCTGATCGGGATGCGCCTGACGCAGGTGGGGGTGGGGAGCGCCACCATCACCGTGCCCGCCAGCCCCTGGTTGCAGCAGATCGACGGGGCCATCGACACCCGGATCCCCGCCTGTGTCGCCCTCGAGCTGGCCGTCATCACGACGGCACCGGCCGCCAAGGAGCTGCACGTGGCGTCCCTGTCGGTGAGCCACTTCCGGCCCTGCACGCTGGAGCACATACCCGTCGTGGTGCGAGGCCGGGTGCTGCACACCGGACCGAACTTCACCCTGGCCGAGGCGACCGTGGAAGACGCCCTCGGCCGCCAGGTCATGTCCGTGACCGGTTCCGTGCTCATGCGTGACCGCCCGCCCGGAACCATCTCGGGGTCGGCCCATGCCACCGAGGCCCTCGCCAGTCCGTCCTATCCCACGCCCGATCCCTACCTGCGACCCCTGCCTCCGGGCGTGGCCCCGGTCCCGTACGCACGCTTCGCCGAGGAGGCCGCACTCCCGCTGCTCCGCCGGGTCCTCTCCGGTGAGCTTCCCCGGGTCCCCCTCTGGGAGCTGACCGGTGTGACGATGGCCGACGTCGCCGAGGGCGTCGGCGTCACCGCCCTCCGGACCACCGACTGGCTCGGCGCCCACGACCGCCGCGTCTCAGCCGGCGTCCTGCTGTCGCTGGCCGCCGGCAGCCTGGCCGGGTCCGCCCTGAGCCTGTGCCCACCCGGACGGCGCATGGGCATCATCGACCAGAACCTGAGCCTCTTCCGGCCCGTCGTCCCCGACGGGCGCGACCTCCTCAGCCGGGCCCGGGTCGTGCACCACGACGGTGACCTCATCCACTCCACCGTCGAGGTCACCGACGCCGACGGGAACCGGGTGGCCATCGGCCATCAGACGTCGCAGCTGACCGAGTACCGGGGCCACCGGGCCGCCGCCGTCCCGGAACGGGTGCTCGCCACCGTGCTCTTCACCGACATCGTGGCCTCGACCGAGCACGCCGAGCGCCTCGGCGACGCCAAGTGGCGGGAGGTCCTCGACGACCACCACGCCCTGGTCCGCCGCGAGATCCAGGCGTTCAAGGGCCGCGAGGTGAAGACGACGGGCGACGGGTTCCTCATGTCGTTCGACTCCCCCGCCCGGGCCGTGCAGTGCGCCCGGGCCATCCGCGACGGCGTCGCCCGCCTCAGCATCGAGATCCGCGCCGGGCTCCACACCGGCGAGTGCGAGGTCGTCGGCACCGACCTGGCCGGCATCGCCGTCCACGTCGCCTCCCGGGTCCAGGCCGCCGCCGCCCCCGGCGAGATCCTCGTCTCCTCCACCGTGCGTGACCTGGTCGCCGGCTCCGGGCTGCGCTTCACCGACCACGGCCGCCACCACCTCAAGGGCCTGGACGGGGAGTGGCACCTGCTGGCCGTCGCCGACTGAGCCCTCCTCAAGTAAGCCCGGCCGAGGCACACCCCCGCCCTTCATCGCGCCTGTGCGTGTCCGCCAGCGCCGTTACGAGAGCCCGAGCCGCCGGGCCAGCGCCTCGCGCTCGGACGGCAGGGGCCAGGGGTTGGGGGAGCACGCGCCCGTCCCCTTGGACTACTGCATCATCACCGGCGCCGGCTGCCCCGATCCGGGACAGGAGGCGTGGCGGAAGTCCAGCCAGTGGCCGCTCTCGTGGTTGACGATCATGGTCCGGTACTCCTCGAGCGGCCCGACCCAGGGTTCCGAACCCATGGTCCAGCGGTCCTCGTTGATGATCACGTTGCGGCCGCTGCGACAGGAGTACCGCGGATGGCAGGGCGGGCCGAAGCTGCGCATCGACGACGCCGACGCCAGCCAGACGGTGAAGTCGCCGCCCGACCCGACTCTGGTGAAGCGCACCCTGCCGTCGAGTGCCCACCCGCGGGGATCGTTGAGGACCCGGACCACCGTGGCGGCGAAGCCCTCGACGTCCGCCGCCACCGGGCCCCGCGTGGCCACGACGAAGGCGTATTCGACGTCAGGCCCGGCCGCGGCCGGCGACGCGACGGCCGTCAGCACCAGACCGAGCGCCAGGGAGAGACGCCGAAGCATGGCCTGAGCGTTGCCCCTCTGATCACCGGGGGGCAAGGAGCGATTCAGACGGCGCCGGTGCCGATCATCCCCGCCCTGGTGACGAGCCCGGCCAGGTCCTCCTCGCTCCAGCCTTCGGTGCCGGCCGGCCGGCGCGGAAGAACCAGAAAGCGGGTCTCGGCGCTGGCGTCCCACACCCAGATGTCGACGGACTCTGGAAGGGTCAGACCGAAGTCGGCGAGGACCCCCCGGGGGTCCCGCACCGCCCGGGCCCGGTAGGCGGTGCTCTTGTACCAGGACGGCGACGGCCCGAGCAGGGACAGCGGGTAGCAGGAGCACAGCGTGCAGACGACCAGGTTGTGGACCGTGTCGGTGTTCTCCACCACCCGCAGGAGCTGGGGCCGGGGGCCGGAGGACATGGACAAGCCCAGCTCCTCGATGGCGGCGTTGGCGTCGGCCAGCAGCCGCGCCCGGAAGGCGTCGTCGACCCAGGCCCGGGCGATGATCCGGGCGCCGTTGGCCGGCGAGGCGGAGGAGAGGACACGGTCGAGGATGACGTCGAGCTCCTCACCGCTCACCACCCCCCGTTCCTCGAGGAGCACCTCCAGCCGCCGCACCCGGGCGGCCACACCGCCGTCGGCGTGCCCGTCGCCGCCGGTCATCATGCTTCTTCGTCGGGGGCGTCGAGGTAGGGCTCCCACAGGTCGACGATCACGCTGTGGTCACCCTCGCCCCACAGGTCGGCGGCGTCGAAGCGCACGGCGTACACCGGGGTCACGGCGGGAGGGTCGGCGCCGCGTAACACGTCGTCGGGCAGACGGTGGTGCCCGTGGACCGCCACCACCCGCCCGGTGCGTCCCCGGACGTAGCGGGGAGCGCGGGTGTGCACGGGCGGATCGTCCAGCCGGACCCGGACCCGCGACCCGAGGGGGTAACGCTCAGCCATGAGCGGGGTCGTGCGCATGCTCTGGCGCGTCGTGGAGGTCGGTGGCGGAGATCAGGGCCTTCTCGACCAGGAGGACCTCGATCGCCTCCAGCCAACGCTCGAAGGCGGAGGCGGCCAGATAGCGGTCGGGCGCAAGGCGCTCGGTGGCGTCCCGGAACTCATCGAGCCCGTAGACGCCGCGCCGCAGCAGGGCCAGGTTCAGGGCGTAGATCCGGGCCTCCCAGTCGGCCTCGAAGGGACGCCCGTCGTCGGCCGGGTCGACCGATCCGAACCCCTCCATCCCCCCGAGGTCGTTCATCCGGCTCACGGGCGGAAAGGTTAGTCCCGGCGCCGGACGCGGTCCCCCGCCGCCCTCCAGGCGGTCCCATTCCTAGACTCCGGCACCGGTACCCATGACTGCCGCAGCTGATCCGAACGCTCGAGCGCCGTCCGTCAGGAAGGACGGGGAGATGCAACGACCCCTCCACAGCCTCACCGTCACCGAGGCGGCGGCGCAGGTGCGGGAAGGGCAGGTGTCCGCCGTGCAGTTGGTGGAAGCCCTCGTGGATCGGATCGGTGCGGTCGATCCAGAGGTCCGGGCCTGGGTGACCGTCGACGCCGCCGAGGCGCTGGCCACCGCCCGCCAACGGGACGAAGAAGGCCGGGCGGGCCGGTTCAGGGGAGCTCTCCATGGCATCCCCGTGGGCATCAAGGACATCTTCCATGTGGCCGGGATGGTGACGACCGCCGGAGCCGGACCGTTCGCTCATGAGCAGCCGAGGGAAGACGCGGCGGTGGTCAGCCGCCTTCGCGAGGCGGGGGCGATCATCCTCGGCAAACTCACCACGGCCGAGTTCGCGTTCTTCGATCCCCCAGACACGCGCAATCCATGGAATCTCGAGCACACACCGGGAGGATCGTCCAGCGGGCCGGCGGCCGCCGTGGCCGCCGGAATGGTGCCCTTGGCGATCGGATCCCAGACCGCCGGCTCCGTGCTCCGTCCGGCGGCGTACTGCGGCGTCGTCGGACTCAAACCTGCCCACGGCAGGATCAGCTGCCAAGGGATGCTGCCACTGGCTCGGGGCTTCGACCACGTCGGAACGTTCACCCGCAGCGTCGCCGACGCCGCCCTTGCCCTCGACGTCCTCGCCGGCCACGACCCCGCCGACCCCTTGTCCCGCCCGGACCCGCCCGGCGACTACACCGCCGCGGTGAAGGCGGACCAGTGGCGAGAGCAGGCGCCGCGTCTCGCGTTTGTCGGCCGGCCTTACCTGACCCGTGCCGACCCCGACGTCGCCGGCCACCTGGAGACGATCGCCGGTCGCCTCGCTCACGCCGGTGCGGCGATCGAGGAGGTCCACCTGCCGGCCAGTGTCGAGGGCTTGTTCGAGGCAGGCTTGCGGATCATGCAGGTGTCTGCCGCGGCCGTTCACCACGACCGGTTTGCGCACCATCACGACCAGTTCCGACCCAAGATCCGGGCGCTCATCGAAGCCGGCCGGCAAGCAGGCGGCGTCGACTACCTTCTCGCCGAGGACCACTGTCGCCGCTTCAAAACCGACGTCGCCCCGCTCCTCGCCCGGTTCGACGCCCTGCTCCTTCCGGTGGCCGACTCGCCGGCGCCCAAGGGCTTGGCGTCCACCGGAGATCCGTCCTTCTGTGCCCCCTGGAGCTTCAGCGGCTACCCAGCCATCGCGCTGCCGTCCGGGCTGGCGCCCAACGGCCTGCCGCTGGGCATCCAGTTGGTCGCCGCCGACGAGGAACGACTGCTCGCGGTCGCCGCCTGGTGCGAGCGTGTGTGCGGGAGCACGGCACTAGAGTTGCCCCTCTGATCAACGAAGGGCAAGGAGCAACGCCATGACAGCCGCTCAGTCCCAGACCCCGGACCGCAACCTGGCCATGGAGCTCGTCCGGGTCACCGAGGCGGCGGCCATGGCCGGGGGTCGCTGGATGGGCCGGGGCGACAAGAACGCCGCCGACGGGGCGGCCGTCGACGCCATGCGGGCCGTTCTCTCCACCGTCTCCATGGACGGCATCGTCGTCATCGGCGAGGGCGAGAAGGACGAGGCCCCCATGCTCTACAACGGGGAGGCCATCGGGGACGGCAAGCCGCCCATGGTCGACATCGCCGTGGACCCCATCGACGGGACCACGCTCACCTCGCTGGGCCGGCCCAACGCCATCTCGGTCATCGCCCTCTCGGAGCGGGGCACGATGTACAACCCCGGGCCGATCGTCTACATGGAGAAGATCGCCGCCGGCCCCGAGGCCTTCGACGCCATCGACCTCACCGCCTCGGTGAAGGCCAACCTCAAGTGGGTGGCCAAGGCACTGCGCAAGGACGTGGAGGACGTCACCGTGGTGATCCTCGACCGGGACCGCCACAAGGAGATCATCCGGGAGTGCCGGGAGGCGGGGGCCCGCATCCGCCTGATCCCCGACGGCGACGTGGCCGGCGCCATCTCGGTGGCGTGGCCGGAGTCGGGCGCCGACCTCCTCATCGGCATCGGGGGCACCCCGGAGGGGGTCATCGCCGCCGCCGCCCTCAAGTGCCTGGGGGGCAACATCCAGGGCCGCCTGGCCCCCCGCAACGACGATGAGCGCCAGGCCGCCATCGACGCCGGCTGCGACGTCGACGCGGTACTCGGGATCGAGGACCTGGTGGCCGGGGACGAGATCTTCTTCTCCGCCACCGGAATCACCGACGGTGAGCTGCTCAAGGGCGTGCGCTACCGGGGCGAGGGCGCCACCACCCACTCGCTCGTCATGCGCTGCAAGTCGGGCACCATCCGGCGGATGGAGGCCACCCACCGCTGGAAGAAGCTCATGGAGTACTCGTCGATCAAGTTCGACTAGGCCGCGAACCGGACGCGGTGGCCTGAAGGGGCCGAGCGGGGCCGAAGGGGCCGAGCGGGCAGGAAAGGGCCGACCAGGCCGTAACCGGCCGAGCGGGGAGTAACGGGTCGACCAGGCCACAACCGGCCGAGCGGGGAGTAACGGGTCGAGCGGGGCCGAAGGGTCCGAGGCGGCCGTTACCGGCAGCAACACCTCGAACGGGCAGGAATCAGCCGATTTGGGGGCGAACTCCAGATCGTGCACGAACCGCCGCGCTCGAGCGGCGGTCCCCGACCCAAGGAAGGGTCGTTGGAGCTCGCTCCCACCCAAGCCGCCACCACTGCGAAGGCCGACATGCTCGTCGATGCCGTCCGCGTCCTGATCGACGGGACCTCCTGGTCGATGCAGGTCGGGGAGCCCTGGGCCCATGTCACCCCGGCCGGCGGCACCCTGCCTGACCAGGGCTGGAAGCTGCACGTGTCCGCCACCGAGGAGTCGGCCGTCGACGTGCTGGCCGCGGTGGGGCCCGTCCTCCTGGGCGAGGGCGTCGCCTTCAAGTTCGCCGCCGGGCTCGGCTACGTCCGGATGCTCAACTCGTCGAACGCCGACCGGGCGTCGTCGGGCAAGTTCCTCACCGTCTACCCCGCCGACGACGACCAGGCCCGGCGCATCGCCGCCGCCGCCCACGCCGCCACCACCGGGCTGGCCGGCCCCGTCATCCTCTCCGACCGCCCCTACCGGCCCGGCAGCCTGGTCCACTACCGCTACGGCGGTTTCACCGGCCGCTACGCCATCGACGGGGACGGGCTGGTCGTCCACCTGCTGCGCACGCCCGACGGGGACCTGGTCGCCGACGAGCGCCGGCCCGGCTACTCCGCCCCGGCCTGGGTCGCCGATCCCTTCCAGCCGCCGGAGCCGGAAGCCGGCGCCGGAGCCCCCGCCGACGCCAACAGCCGCCCGGCGAAGAGCCAGGCGCAGAGTGTCCTGCTCAACGACCGGTACCTGGTCACCGCCGTCCTGGCCCACGCCAACAAGGGCGGCACCTTCCTGGCCACCGACCGCCACACCGGCGAGACGGTGGTGGTGAAGGAGGGCCGGCCCCACGTGGCCACCACGGCGGGGGGCGACGCACGCCACGCCATCCGCCACGAGGCCCGGATGCTCGAGCTCGCCGGACAC
>JBOGFE010000595.1:0-3439 GCA_050741935.1 Acidimicrobiia bacterium
GTTTCATGCACGGCACCGGCCACGGTGTGGGCCTCGAGATCCATGAGGCCCCTCGGGTGGCTCGGACGGCGAGTGGTACCTTGGCTCCGGGTTACGTAGTGACTGTCGAACCTGGCGTCTACCTCCCCGGCGTCGGCGGCGTGCGGATCGAGGACACCCTCGTCGTCACGACCGACGGTGCCGTGGCCCTCACCGAGTTCCCCAAGCAGCTGATCCTCTAGGTCCGGCTGTCCCATCTGGCGAGGAAGCGACCTTGAGCGTCTCCAGCAACGACCTGAAGAACGGCATGGCCCTGAACCTCCCCGAGGGCCTCATGACCGTCGTCGAGTTCCAGCACGTGAAGCCGGGCAAGGGCGGCGCCTTCGTGCGCACCAAGCTCAAGAACTACCGCACCGGAGCCGTCCTGGAGCGCACCTACCGGGCCGACGAGAAGCTGACGCTCGCCATCATCGACAAGAAGGAGATGCAGTACCTCTACCGCGACGGCGACGCCTACACGTTCATGGACGCCGAGAGCTACGAGCAGGTGCCGGTGCCCGCCGCCGATCTGGGTGATGCCGTGAAGTACTTCAAGGAGGGCGACACCGTCGTGCTGCCCACCTACCAGGACCAGGTCGTCGGCGTGGAGCTTCCGGCCTCCGTCGTGCTCGAGATCACCCAGACCGACCCCGGGGTGCAGGGTGACCGGGTCTCGGGGGCCCGCAAGCCGGCCACCACGGAAACCGGTCTGGTCGTCCAGGTCCCCCTCTTCGTCGAGACGGGCCACCGCATCAAGGTCGACACCCGCACCGGCGAGTACATCGAGCGCGCCTAGGCGGTTCGGGAGGCTGGGGTGGACACGTGAGGACGAGGCGGGACGCCAGGGAGCGGGCCCTCTCCCTCTGCTACGAGCTCGACGTCCGGGGCGGGAGCTTCGACGACCTCCTGGCCGGCCTGCCCGCCCCGCCCGACGCCTATGCCGTGGAGCTGGTCCGGGGGGTGGAGGACAACCGCGAGGAGGTCGACGCCCTCATCCGCAAGTACGCCGACCGCTGGTCGCTCGAGCGGATGCCCGTCATCGACCGTAATCTGCTGCGCATGGCCGTCTTCGAGCTGGCCCACTGCCCGGAGATACCGGTGGGGGTGGCCATCAGCGAGGCCGTGGAGCTGGCCAAGCGCTACTCCACCGACGACTCCGGGCGGTTCGTGAACGGCATGCTGGGCCGCATCGCCGAGGCCGTGCGCGACCTGGGTGGGTCCGCACCCCCGCCGCGGAAGAAGCCCTGATGCTCGGCACCGTCGCGCCCCAGAAGGTCGACCAGCCCGACATCGAAGAGGTCGTCGAACCCGCCCGCCCCTGGGTCGTGGTGGTGTGGAACGACCCCATCAACCTGATGTCGTACGTGGTCTTCGTCTTCCAGAAGCTGTTCGGGTACTCGCGGGAGAAGGCCACCAAGCTGATGATGGACGTGCATCACAAGGGCAAGGCCGTGGTGTCGGGCGGGAACCGGGAGAAGGCCGAAGCCGACGTCTCCCGCCTCCACGCCCATGGTCTGTGGGCCACCATGCAGCAGGACTGACGGGTGGCGGTCCGGATCCGCCGTCTGCGCCGGGGAGGCATCCAGGCGAACCTGGACAACGACGAGGCGGCGGTGCTCATCGCGCTGTGTCGGGAGCTGTCGGGCCTGCTGCCCACCGAAGGAGAGGTCGACGACGACCCGGTGCTGAACCGGCTGTTCCCCCGGGCCTACCTCGACCCCACCGAGGAGGAGTCGGAGGCGGAGTGGCGCCGCTTCGCCCATCCCGACCTGGTCGAGGGGCGCAAGGAGGCGGTGGAGACGGTGCTGCGCACCCTGGCCGGCGCCCGCCGCCACCGCAACAGCCTCGAGGTCACCCTCACCACCGAGGAGGCGGGCGCCTGGCTGGGGGTGGTCAACGACGCCCGCCTGGCGCTCGGGACCCGTCTGGATGTGACCGAGGACACGCATCCGGCCAACTTCCGGCCCGGCGATCCCGCCGCCGCCCCCTTCGCCGTCTACTGGTGGCTCGGCTACCTCGAAGAGACCCTCGTCGACACTCTGGCGTCCAGCATCGACGGATAGTGGCCGCCAACTAGGCTCCGCCCCCGGAATGATGCCTGCCGTTTACCTATCGTTTGTCAGCCGCGCCTGACGGATGGAGGATCTCGCCCTCGTCCTGGTGGTGGCCGTCGCCCTGGGTTTCGACTTCACCAACGGCTTCCACGACGCCGCCAACTCCATCGCCACCGTGGTGGCCACCCGGGTCCTGTCGCCCCGCTACGCCGTCGCCTGGGCCGCCTTCTTCAACTTCGTGGCCTTCCTCGTGTTCAAGACCG
This sequence comes from Acidimicrobiia bacterium, assembly GCA_050741935.1. Taxonomy (GTDB): domain Bacteria; phylum Actinomycetota; class Acidimicrobiia; order IMCC26256; family BP-133; genus CAWBJP01. The sequence continues at coordinate 2,336 of JBOGFE010000595.1, forward strand.
AGGTGGCCAGCACCATCGCCAAGGACGTCGTCCAACAGGACGTCCTCTCCATCGGGGTGATCTTCGCCGGCCTGGTCGGCGCCATCGCCTGGAACCTGTTCACGTTCTACCTGGGGCTGCCCTCGTCGTCCTCCCACGCCCTGGTAGGGGGCATGGCCGGGGCGGCGGTGGCCAAGTCGGGCCTCGACGCCGTGGTGCACTCCGGGCTGTCCAAGATCGGCGCCTTCATCGTCCTCGCGCCCCTGATCGGACTCGCCCTGGCCTTCATCGTCATGGTGGTGGTGCTCCGGATCAGCACCCGCTTCCACAACGTGGAGAAGCTCAACCGGGTCTTCCGCCGCCTCCAGCTCGTCTCTGCGGGGGCCTACAGCCTCGGTCACGGTGGCAACGACGCCCAGAAGACGATGGGCATCATCCTCGCCCTGCTCATAGCCACCGGCCATGTCGCCCCCGATGGGGACGCTCCCCTGTGGGTGGTGCTCTCCGCCCATGCGGCCATCGCCGCCGGGACCCTCTCGGGCGGGTGGCGCATCGTGCACACCATGGGCTCGAGGATCACCCGGCTCCAGCCCGTGGGCGGGGTGTCGGCCGAGTCGGCGGCGGCGGCCACGCTGTTCTTCGTCTCCGCCCGGGGCATCCCCGTCTCCACCACCCACACCATCACCGGCTGCATCGTGGGCGTGGGGTCGATCCACCGCCTGTCGGCCGTGCGCTGGGGGGTGGCCGGGCGGGTGGTGTGGGCCTGGGTCCTCACCATCCCCGGCGCGGCCGTGATCGCCGCCGCCACGTTCATGATTCTGGGGGCGTTCTCCTGATGGACCGCCGGGCCCTGTTCTTCATCGCCGCCGCCGTGCTCTGCGCCACGCTGATGTTCGTGGTGGAGGCCGACCTCGTCTGGGTGCCCCGGACCGTGGCCATCGTCTATGTGGTGCTGGCCGTCGCCAGCTGGCTCGACTGGCGGACCAACCAGTAGGAGTGACCGACGGGCCTGACCGGGAGACGCAGTCAAGGGGGTGAGGGGGGCCTGGCCTGGGGGCTCACTTCAGAACCGCGCACAAACCGAACAAATCGGGCGGCGGCGGCGAACCGTGCTTCGGCAGGGAC
>JBOGFE010000596.1:0-8600 GCA_050741935.1 Acidimicrobiia bacterium
CCGTCAAGCTGAACAAGCCGATCGTGGGCATGGCGTCCACGGTGACGGGAGACGGCTACTGGATGGTCGCCTCCGACGGGGGAGTGTTCTCGTTCGGGGACGCCCGGTTCTTCGGGTCGACGGGCGACGTCAAGCTGAACAAGCCGATCGTGGGCATGGCCCCGACACCGTCGGGCAACGGCTACTGGATGGTCGCCTCCGACGGCGGCATCTTCTCCTTCGGGGACGCCCGGTTCTTCGGGTCGACGGGCGCGGTCAAGCTCAACCAACCCATCAACGCCATGGCCTCCACCCCCACCGGCGCCGGCTACTGGCTCGCCGCCGCCGACGGCGGCGTGTTCAACTTCGGTGACGCCGGCTTCTTCGGCTCCGCTCCGGAGCGGCCGCTCAAGCCCGGCTCCACCCGCAGGATCGTGGCCATCGTCCCGTCCCGCAGCGGCGCCGGCTATACGGAGGTGGCCGCCTCGGGTGAGGTCCTCGCCTTCGGGGACGCCATGGGGGTGGCGGGACCCACGGGGCTGTCCCGGGAGCTGGTCGGCATGGCCGCCGTGCCCGCCACCGCCACTGTGCCCGTGGCGGCGCCGCCGGCGTCCGATCCCGATCCCGACGACGCCCCCGCTCCGGCGCCGGACAACCCGACCCCGCCCACCACGACGCCGGCCCAGTACCTTGCCCCGCAGCACTTCTCCTCGGTTCCCAACCCGACCTGGGGCACCGGCCCCTCGACGGTGGAGGACAAGAAGGCGGGCCGGGTCTACGCCCTGGCCGAAGCCGGGGACAAGATCTTCCTCGGCGGCGAGTTCGAGTCGATCGTCCCGCCGGGCAAGAACCCGACCACCGAGGTCCCCCGCAAGTTCCTGGCCGCCTTCGACCGTCACACCGGAGCCCCGGTGGACTGGGACCCTGCTCCCGGTGACGTGGTCCTGGCCCTGGTGGCGTCGCCCGACGGCAAGACGCTCTACGTGAGCGGGCGCTTCGCCAGCATCGCCGGGGGGCCGGCCGGGCGCATCGCCGCCTTCGACGTAGCCACCGGCCAGCGCATCACGACGTTCAACCCGCCGCCGGCCTCGGCCGGTGTGCGGGCCATGGCCCTGCACGGCGACACGCTCTACATCGGCGGCGTGTTCGACCGCATCGGCGACATCGAGCGCGACCAGCTGGCCGCCCTCGACGCCGCCACCGGCGCTCTGCGCACCGACTGGGTCGGCCCCCACAACGGGTCCAAGTGCTACACCGGCCAGACCGGCAGCCTGACCGACGGCTGTGACGGCGTGGTCTACGACATGGCCGTGACGGCCGACGGTTCCCTGCTCTACGTCGGCGGCGACTTCGCCGACTTCGACGGCGAGGACCACGGCGGCATCCTGGCCATCGACGCCGCCACCGGGGACAGCGCCGACTGGCAGGCCGACAACGACCGGCCCATCTTCGGGCTGACCGTGTGGCCCGGCGACGGCAAGTCGCTCATCGTGTCCACCGGCGGGACCGGCGGGCAGGTCCAGTTCTACGAGTACAAGGCCTCCAAGCGGTCATCCGACCCGAAGTGGCTCCACAAGGTCGACGGGGACGCCACCGACGTCACCGCCACCCGGGAGCGCGTCTACCTGGTCGGGCACTACGACTTCGTCCTGGGCAAGAACACGACCTGCGGGGCCCCGCCCTGCAAGGGCTCCACCGATGCCGGTGACGAGCCCAACCGGCACCTGTCCGTCTTCGACGCCCGGACCGGGGCCCACGACCTGCAGTTCACCGGCCAGGCCAACACCCCGCAGGGTCCTTACGTGACCCTGATCGGCCGGGACCACTGGTACGTGGGTGGTGACTTCACCAACATCGACGTCCGGGCCGGCGGCCAGGAGTACGTCCAGCCCGGGTTCGTGCAGTTCCCGGCGATCGACCCCCGGGGGTAGGCGGAACCTCGCCCACCGCCAGTTGCCCGGGCGGTGGGCGTGAGTGCCATCGTTGGTGGCATGAAGACCTACCGCACCGAGCTGACCCCGCTCTCGTTCCTGCGCCGGTCGGCGGCCGTGTTCCCCGAGCGCACCGCCGTGGTCCACGGCGACCGGCGCTGCACCTACGCCGAGCTCGAGGAGCGGGTCGGACGCCTGGCCCGGGGCCTGCGCGCCGCCGGCCTCGAGCCCGGCGACCGGGTTGCGTTCCTGGCTCCCAACATCCCCGCCCTGCTCGAGGCGCACTACGGCGTCCCCGCCGCCGGCGGGGTGCTGGTGGCCATCAACACCCGGCTCGACTCCGAGGAGGTCGGCTACATCCTCGGCCACTCCGGCGCCCGGTTCCTCTTCGTCGACGCCGAACTGGTCCCGGTCGTCGAACCCCTCGACACCGAACCGCTGCCCGTGGTGCGGATCGACGACACCGGCGCCGCCGACGACCCCTACGAGGAGTTCCTGGCCGGCGCCCCCGACGGGCCCCTCCCCGCCTGGCCGCCCGACGAGGAGGAGACCATCTCCATCAACTACACGTCGGGGACGACGGGGCGCCCCAAGGGCGTCATGTACACCCATCGGGGTGCCTACCTCAACGCCCTCGGCGAGGTGGTCACCACCTCCATGGGCTTCGACACCGTCTATCTCTGGACGCTCCCCATGTTCCACTGCAACGGCTGGTGCTTCACCTGGGGGGTCACGGCGGTGGCGGGGCGCCACGTGTGCCTGCGCAGGGTCGACCCGGAGCGGATCTGGGAGCTGTTCGCCGCCGAGGGCGTGACCCACTACAACGGCGCCCCCACCGTCCATATCGGGGTGGTGAACCATCCGGCGGCCGGGCGCCTGGACCGCCCGGTGACGGTCACGGTGGCCGGAGCGCCCCCTCGCCCACCCTGCTGGGCCAGCTCGACGCCCTCAACTTCCGCCCCGTCCACGTCTACGGCCTGACCGAGACCTACGGCCCCCACACCGTCCGGGACTGGCACGAGGAGTGGGCCGGGCTGCCGGCCGGGGAGCGCGCCGCCCTCCTCTCCCGCCAGGGCCAGGAGTACCTCATCGCCGACACCATCCGGGTCGTCGACGAGCAGATGGAGGACGTTCCCCGCGACGGCGCCACCCTGGGCGAGGTGGTGATGCGGGGCAACAACGTGATGAAGGGCTACTTCGACCAGCCCGAGGCCACCGAGGAGGCCTTCCGGGGCGGCTGGTTCCACTCCGGCGACATCGCCGTCATGCACGCCGACGGCGCCATCGAGCTGCGGGACCGCAAGAAGGACATCATCATCTCGGGAGGCGAGAACATCTCCACCATCGAGGTCGAGCAGGCCGTCGCCCGCCACCCGGCGGTGCTCGAGTGCGCGGTGGTGGCCATCCCCGACGAGAAGTGGGGCGAGCGGCCCAAGGCGTTCGTCACCCTCAAACCGGGCGCCGAAGCGACCGAGGACGACATCATCGGCTTCTGCCGGGAGCAGCTGGCCCGCTTCAAGTGCCCGGCGGCGGTGGAGTTCACCGAGCTGCCCAAGACGTCGACGGGCAAGGTCCAGAAGTTCGTGCTGCGGGAGAAGGAGTGGGCGGCGAAGGACAAGCGGGTGAACTGAACCCGCCGCGGGTCAGCCCGGAACCTGGCCCTCCTCGGGGAGGCGCAGCTCCTGGCCGTCCTCTTCGCCGTCGAGGCCGAGCACCTCGCCCAGCACCGTGCGCACCTCGTCGTTACCGCTCGGGGTGTCGGTGATCGACACCGTGGGGGCCGTGTCGGGCAGCGTCAACTCGTTGCCCGTGGTGGCGCTCAGGAGGGCGCTGTCCTCGGTGAGGCTCTGCACGAGGCCGACCAGCTCGCCCAGGAGCTGGTGGACGTCGATCAGACCCGAGCCGATCTGGGACAGGTCGGAGCGCACCCGCTCGGCGGCCACCCCGGCCTGGGCCTTCATCCGCTCGGCGGTGGCGTCGGCGCAGGTGAGGATGGACGCGGCCTCCTCGCCGAGGTGGCGCAGCAGCTCGGTGCGCCCCAGCGCCGTAGGAGCCGCAGCCGAGGTCGTCACCGGCGGGCGGCTGCTCCCCGGGTCCCGGGCGTCCCTCAGCCTGCGCTCCAGCTCCCGGATGCGGACGTCGCGCTCGGCGACCTGGCCGGCGATGCTGGCCAGGAAGGCGTGGACCTCTTCCCGCACGTAGCCGCGCATGACGACGGGGAACTCTTTGCTGGCGATCTCTTCAGGGTCCACCGTCGCCTCCCCAAGCTCTGTAAGCGATCTATTACTCTACCTTCGCAACGGGCCAAAGGTGCAGTCCGGAATACTCCTGTAATTCCTACCTCACCGTGCGGAGCCTCGCTTGACCGACTCCGGCACCCGGCACGAAACTGGTTGCTTTCCGGGGTTCGTCGTGGACTGGGGATCTGTGAGCGGCGAGGCGGAACGGCGACCAGCAGAAGAGATCGACCTGCGGGATCGCCCTGCCGCGGGTTCCAACTCCTCGACCGAGTCGGGCCGGCGCTTCCGGGCCCGGCTGATCGAGCATCTCCAGGCCGGCGGGTACCCGGCGCTGGAGTCGCGGGGCACCGCCGGCGCCTACGACCCGTCCAACCCGGCTCACCTCGAGGAGGCGGGACGGGCGCTGGCCCGGTACCACGTTGCGGTGGGCGGCTTCCCCTACCGCTTCCGGGCGGGGGGGCGTCCGCCGCTCCCCTCCCTCGAGCGCAGCGGTCCCCATGCCCTGGCCAGCTTCACCGCCGAGGCCGGCGCCCTGCTCGGGCCGCGCCCGCGGACCCGCCTCACCCGGGCGACCTCCTTCCTCTGGAGCCAGTACATCCGGGTGCCCGAGACCCTGGCCGGCCTGCTCGCGCTGCTCCCGCAGCTGGTCGTCCACGGGTCCTATGACCCCGCCGCCCTGATCTACGAGGGTGATCGCATCACCGGCGTGACCGGCTTCGACCGGGCGGCCTACGACCTCCGGGCCCTCGATCTCGGCCTGGCCCTGGAGGCGTTCACCGGTCAGGGAGATGGAGCGGGAGCCGAGCTCGACCTGGAACGGGTCGGGGCGCTGATGGTCGCCTACCGCGCCGTCGAGCCGCTGGGGGACCAGGAAGTGGCCGTCCTGCCGCTGATCTGCCGGGCCCGGTGCCTGACGGCGGTGCTCGCCGCCACCACGGGCTTCCTTCGCCTCTCGGCGGACACCCGGTCGGACGAGGACGCCCGCCGGCTCGTCGACACCGTCGAAGGCCAGGCCGACCGGGTCCGGTGGCTGGAGGCCGGGGACCGCGAGCTGGTCTCGGCCCTCGGGGGTCCTTCGTGGCCTAGGCCCGGGCGGCGCGCACTAGGTTGAGCGCGCGAGTGTCTTCGGACCAAGGGGGGCATCATGCGGGTGGTGGTCGACTTCGACCGGTGCCAGTCCAACGCCGTGTGCATGGACGTGGCCCCGGAGATCTTCGAGGTACGTGACGACAACTTCCTCTACATCCTCGACGAGACTCCGGGCGAGGAGATGCGCCCCAAGCTGGAGGAGGCGGTCCGCCGCTGCCCCACCCAGGCGATCTCCATCGAAGACTGAGCCGGGGTAGGAGACCCTTGGACCGCATCGTTGTGGTGGGGGCGTCGCTGGCCGGGCTCTCCGCCCTCGAGGCCCTGCGGTCGGAGGGTTACGAAGGCGAGCTGATCGCCATCGGGGCCGAGGCCACGCTGCCCTACGACCGGCCGCCGCTCTCCAAGCAGGTCCTGCAGGGAACCTGGGAGCCCGAGCAGGCCAACCTGCGGGACGCCGCCCACTACGACCCGTTGGAGATCCACTGGCGCCTGGGCCGCTCGGCCGCCTCCCTCGATCTCGACCGGCGGGCGGTGATGCTCGACGACGGCGAGCCGGTGAGCTTCGACGGGCTCGTCATCGCCACCGGCGCCACCCCCCGGACGCTGCCCGACACCCCTCCCCTGGCCGGCGTCTTCGTGCTGCGCACCCTGGACGACTGCCTGGCCCTGCGCAAGGAGCTGGAGGGCGGCCCCCGGGTCTGCGTGGTCGGGGGTGGGTTCATCGGAGCGGAGGTGGCCGCCTCCTGCCGGTCCCGGGGCCTGGAGGTCACCGTTCTCGAGGCGCTTCCCGCCCCCCTGGCCCGCGCCTTCCCGGCCGAGTTGGGTGCCGCCTGCGCCGCGCTGCACGAAGCGCAGGGGGTCGACCTGCGCACCTCGGTCGGGGTCGACGGCCTCGACGGCACCGGGCGGGTGGAGCGGGTGCGGCTGGCCGGCGGCGGTTCGGTGGCGGCCGATGTGGTGGTGATCGGCGTGGGGGTGGTGCCGGCCACGGACTGGCTGGAGACGTCCGGCCTCGAGCTGCGCAACGGGGTGGTGTGTGACGAGACGTGTGCCACCGCCGCCCCCGGGGTGGTGGCGGCCGGCGACCTCGCCCGGTGGCCCAACCGGCTCTTCGGGGAGGAGATGCGGGTCGAGCACTGGAGCAACGCCGTCGAGCAGGGGAGTGCGGCGGCCAAGCGGCTGCTCACCTCGGCCGGGGAGGCTCAGCCCTTCGCCCCGGTGCCCTACTTCTGGTCGGACCAGTACGACACCAAGATCCAGTTCCTCGGCCGGGCCGCGCCCGACGACGCCATGGCGGTGGTGGACGGCTCGCTGGCGGACGGGCGCTTCGTCGCCCTCTTCGGCCGGGCGGGCCGGCTGGTGGGGGCGCTGGCCTTCAACCGTCCCCGCCAGCTCATGGGCTACCGCAGGCTCATCGCCGCCGCCACCTCCTGGGACGACGCCCTCCCCCGGGCCGGATCGGGCTGATCGGGTGACGGACGAGCCCGGTGCCCGGTTCGGGGCACTGGTGGCCCGGCCCGAGGGCGAGATCCCGCTCGACGAGGCCGCCGTGCTCATCGCCGCCCACGGCGCCCCGGGGCTCGACGTGGAGGAGCAGCTGGCCCGCCTCGACCGGCTGGCCGCCACCTGCCCCGCCGCCACCCTCGACGGGCTGTGCCGCCACCTCTTCGACGACCTCGGGTTCACCGGCAACCGCGACGACTACCGGGACCCCCGCAACTCGTACCTGAACGAGGTGCTCGACCGGCGTACCGGCATCCCCATCTCACTGTCCGTTGTCCTCCTGGAAGTGGGGCGCCGCCTCGGGGTTCCCCTCGCCGGGGTGGGGATGCCGGGCCACTTCCTCGTCCGCCATCTGGGCGAGCCCGCCATCTTCCTCGACCCCTTCGAGGGCGGGGCCCGCCTCGCCGAGGCCGACTGCGAGACCATCTTCCGGGCCCTGGGCGGGACCGGGGAGTGGATCCCCGCCTACCTCGACCCCGTCGGCCCCCGGGCCATCCTCAGCCGGATGCTGGTCAACCTGCAGGGCATCTTCATGCCCCGCGACCTGCGGTCGGCCTCGTGGGTGCTGCGCCTGCGGCTCCTCATTCCCGGTCTGGCCCTCCGGGAGCGGGTGGCGCTGGCCCGGGCGCTCGGGTCCCTGGGTGAGTTCACCGCCGCCGGGGCCGCCCTGGAGGGTGCCGCCGCGGCCGCCCCCGCCGAGGAGGCGGACCGGCTCCGGGCCCAGGCCCGTGCCCTCCGGGCCCGCAGCAACTGAACGGGCGGCTACCGGCGGGTCAGTCGAACTCGGACCGGACGGTGGCGTCGGCCTCCCGGTTCTTCTCCGTCAGCTGCTCCCGGAACCGGTCGAGCTGCTTGCGCAGGTCGGGGTCGGAGACGGCCAGGATGCGCACCGCCAGCAGGCCGGCGTTGCGGGCGCCCCCGATGGACACGGTGGCCACCGGGATCCCCGCCGGCATCTGGACGATCGACAGCAGCGAGTCGAGGCCGTCCAGGGCTTTGAGCGGAACGGGCACGCCGATGACGGGCAGCGGGGTGGAAGCGGCCAGCACGCCCGGCAGGTGGGCCGCGCCGCCCGCCCCGGCGATGATGACCGCCAGCCCCCGCCCGGCCGCCTCTTCGGCGTAGCGCTGGGCGTCGGCCGGCGCCCGGTGGGCCGAGATCACCCGCACCTCCCGGGACACGCCGAACTCCTCGAGGAGGTCGGCCGCGGGCCGCATCACCTCCAGGTCCGTTGCACTGCCCATCACGATCGCCACCCGTTCTCCGGTCATGGCGAAAAACCTACACGTGCCAGGATCCGCTCCGATGCCCGACGTCCGACCGCTGGTGACCACCGACCACCACACCGCCGACCTGCCCCCCCTTCCTCAGCGCGACCGCACCATCCCGGCCACCCGCTGGGTGGAGGCCCCGGAGGAGCTCAAGGCCCTCGGAGCCGACATCGGGGCGCCCCAGGTGGACTACAAGCGGCGCATCGGACGCTGGCTCCTGTGGCGGGCCGGGCCGGCGGTCAGGGCCGATGCCCGCTACATGGCCCTCGATGTCGACGACCTCGGCCGGCGGTACACGTTCCGGCTCCACCCCGACGGGTCCGGGCTGGGGGAGGGCCCCGACGGGGTCCTCCACACCCGCTTCCGGGCCTGGAAGGAGGCCTTGCGCGACTCCACGTGAGGCTGAACTAGCCTCGATCCCCGATGGAAGAACAGACGGCGCGCGGCCTCATCGAGTCCGAGAAGAACCGCATCCAGGCCCTGGTTCGGGAGCGGGAGGCGGAGGGGATCACGACCGAGTCCGAGGGGGAGCAGTTCTCCGAGCTCGCCGCCCACGACCAGCACCAGGCCGACCTCGGCACCGAGAC
>JBOGFE010000597.1:0-5353 GCA_050741935.1 Acidimicrobiia bacterium
CGGTGGGACCGGTGCACGACCTCCTCGGCGCCCTCGCCGCCGGCGACCGGCCGGCGGCCGCCGCGGCCATGGCCGGCGTCGCCTCCCTGGGCGCCTCGTCCGGCGCCGACCTGCTACTCGGCCTCCGCCTGGGGCTGGCGGCCGCGGCGGCGGGAACTCCCCCGCCAATCCACCCCACGGGGTGAGGTGAGCCGGCCGGGGCTTCCGTAGTTTCGGCTCATGGACACCGACACGCTCATCCGCACCGCCCAGGCCATGGTCGCCCCCGCCAAGGGGGTCCTCGCCGCCGACGAGAGCACCGCCACGATCACCAAGCGGTTCAACGCGCTCGGGATCGAGTCGAACGCCGACACCCGGCGCGACTACCGCGAGGTGCTGTTGACGTGCCCGGCCCTCGGGGACACCGTGAGCGGCGTCATCCTCTACGACGAGACGCTGCGCCAGTCGACCTCCGACGGGACGCCGTTCCCCGAGCTCCTGAAGGCGCAGGGCGTGATCCCGGGCATCAAGGTCGACACCGGGGCCAAGGCCCTGGCCGGCTGCCCGGGTGAGACGGTGACCGAGGGGCTCGACGGGTTGCGGGAGCGCCTGGCCGAGTACCGCGAGCTCGGGGCGGGCTTCGCCAAGTGGCGCGCCGTCATCAACATCGGCGACGGGCTTCCCAGTGCCACCGCCCTGGACGCCAACGCCCACGCCCTGGCCCGGTACGCCGCCCTCTGCCAGGAGGCCGGGATCGTGCCCATCGTCGAGCCCGAGGTCCTCATGGAGGGCGACCATGGCATCGAGCGCTGCTACCGGGAGACGGTCGCCGCCCAGCAGGCCGTCTTCGCCGCCCTGGCCACCCACCGGGTCCTGCTCGAGGGCATGGTCCTCAAGCCCAGCATGGTGCTCCCGGGTAACAAGTGCCCCGACCAGGTCCCGGTCGAGGCGGTGGCCGGCGCCACCTTGCGGTGCCTGAACGAGACGGTCCCGGCCGGGGTGCCGGGGGTGGCCTTCCTCTCCGGCGGGCAGGGTCCGGAGGTGGCCACCGCTCACCTCAACGCCATGAACGCCAAGGGCGATGCCCCCTGGCGGCTGACCTACTCCTTCGGCCGGGCCCTCCAGGACCCGGCCCTGCGGGCGTGGGGCGGCAAGCCCGGCAACGCCGAAGCGGCCCAGCTGGCCCTGGCCCACCGGCTCCGCTGCACCAGCGCCGCCAGCTCCGGCACCTATGACGCCGAGATGGAGGCGTCCACCTAGGCTCGCCCCCCATGCTGCTGTTCGAGGAGCTGGCCCTCGTCGCCGTCAACCCCGAGTCCGGCCGTCATGCGCTGGGCGTCCGGGAGCCGTTGAACGCGTCCCTGGCCGGGCTCCTCGTAGCCGAGCTGCTCCTGGAGGGGATCGCCGAGCCGGCTCCCGACCGGGACGACGCCGTCGTCCTGACCGACCGGCCCGCGCCCGCCTCCGCCGTGCTGGCGGCGGTGGCCCGGGTCGTGGCCGACCGGGGCCCGAAGATCAAGGCGATCCTCTCCCACATGAACCGCGGGCTGGAGAAGCAGCTCGGCACCGGCACGTGGTCGTCGGCGGTGGCCGGACTCGCCGACGCGGGCGTGCTCGCCCCGGCGAGCGGAGCGCTGCGCCCCCAGAGCAACCTCCTCGACCCCGCCGCCCGCGATGCCGTCGTCGAGCGCCTCCGGGCCGCCGCCGGCCACGACGACCCCCTCGACCCCCGCACCGCCGTGCTGCTGTCGATGACCGGTCCGGCCTGGCTGCTCGAAGTCGTGGCTCCGGAGCGCCGCACCCGCCGCCACGCCCGCCAGCGCATCGACCACGCCCTGGACAGCACCGACCTCCAGGCCGTCGGGAAGATCGTCCGCCGCGTCATCGCCGAGGCGGAGACCATGGCCGGCGCGATGGTCGCCACCACCGTGGTGGCCAGCGGGACCTGACCCGGAAAGGCGCGGATCGCCGCGCCCGGGTGTTCATGACTTGACTACTAAACTCAATGGCTGTCTACTATCGGTTATGCCCTCGTTCCTGCGCCTCCCCCGCCGCAGCGAGAAGCCCCGCTTCGTCGGGCTGACCCACGTGATCGACAAGGGACTGGCCCTCCCCGAGCTCGAGGCCCAGCTGGCGGGGACGAACGACTACGTCGATGTGTGGAAGTTCGGCTTCGGCACCGCCTACCTCGACCCCACGGTGGAGGACAAGGTGGCGGCCCTGGCCGCCACCGGCGTCCGGGCCTGCCTGGGCGGCACCCTGCTCGAGGTGGCCTGGGCCCAGGGCCGGGCCGAGGAGTGCCTGAACTGGGCCGGGGAGGCCGGCTTCGCCTGCGTCGAGGTGTCCAACGGGAGCTGCCGGATGCCCCTCGAGGCCAAGCGCCGCCTGATCGCCACCGCCAGCCGGAACTTCGTGGCCATCTCCGAGGTCGGCTCCAAGAACCCGGCCACGCCCGTGTCGGCCTCGTCGTGGGCCGAGGAGATGCTCGGTGACCTCGACGCCGGCGCCACCTGGGTGCTGGCCGAGGGGCGGGAGAGCGGCACGGTGGGCCTCTACCACTCCGACGGCCGGGTGCGCGACGAGCTGGCCGAGACCCTGGCCGCCTTCGTCGGGCTGCGGTGGGTCGTCTTCGAGGCGCCCCGGCCCGCCCAGCAGGCCTGGTTCGTGCGCCGCTTCGGTTCCGCGGTCAACCTCGGCAACGTCGCCCCGGCCGAGCTGCTGGCGGTGGAGTCGCTGCGGCTCGGGCTGCGGGCCGACACCTTCGGCCTGGGCCAGCCCGTGCTCGACGGCGCCGGCGACGAGCAGCCCGCCGTCATCAGCGAACGGGCCTGAGAACTCTCTCCTCGGCTACTTCTTGAGGTTGGCCAGGGCGTCCTGGGCGGCCAGGGCGATGGGCTCGGCCACGGCGCCGATGGACGGCGAGTAGACGGTCTCCATGTTGGCCAGGTCCTCGAGGGTGGCGCCGATCTTGACCGCCACGGCCAGGAAGTCGGCCCGCTCCTTGATGCCCTCGCCCCCGACCATCTGGGCTCCGATCAGGACGAGGCTGTCCGGGTCGGCCAGCACCTTGACCCGCAACGTCTTCTCCTCGGGGTAGTAGCGGGCCCGGGTCAGGGTCTCGCCGACACCGACCACATGGGGGATGCCGAGGGCGGCGGCCAGGGTCTCCCCGAATGCCACCCCGCCGATCATCCACTTCCCCGCCACCATGCCCCAGGGGACGTAGACGGGCTGGTAGTGCCGCCGGCCACCGCCGGCGTTGGTGCCCGCCACCTTGCCCTGGGCGTAGGCGTGGCTGCCGGAGAGCCCCTGGAGGGGGATGTTGGCCACCCCGTGGGGAACCTCGATGCAGTCGCCGGCGGCGTAGACGTCGGGGACGGAGGTGGCCATGCGCTCGTCGACCACGATGCCGCCGGTGGATCCGACCTCGATGCCGGCGGCGGCGGCCAGGTCGTTGCGGGGCACCTTCTTGGTGCAGACCACCACCAGGTCGGCGGGCAGCTCTCCGGCGGAGGTGCGCACCCCCCGGACCTGACCCTGGCCGTCGCCGAGGAAGGCCTCCAGGGCGGTGTTGAAGTGCATCTTCACGCCCACCTCGGCCCAGGAGTCCTCCACCGGGCCGGCGATGTCGGGGTCGGCCGCTTCGGCCAGGGCCCAGGGGTGGGGGTCGATCACGTGCGTCTCGATGCCCCGGTGGGGCAGGGCGGTCACCATCTCCAGGCCGAGGGGCGAGGCCTCCACCACCACCGCCACCTTGGTCTGGTCGAGGACCTTGTCCCACTCCATGGCCCGGCGGATGTTCTTCACGTAGTAGAGGCCGCCGAGGTCGGTGCCGGGCACGCCGGGGTCGGCGTAGTCGAAGCCGGTGGCCAGGATCAGCCGGTCCCAGGCCACCTCGCCCTCGCCCTCCACCGTGATCACCCGCCGGCCGACATCGATGCCCGTCGCCTGGGTGGAGTAGTGGATGTCGATCCCGGCCTCGACGTAGGCCTCCTTGCCGGCGAGGAACAGGCGCTCGAAGTCGGGGATCTCCTTGCCGTGGACGTAGGGGATCCCGCACGGGCTGTAGGCGGCGTCCTCGTACTCGGTGTAGACGACCACCTGCCCGCCCCGGTCGGCCGCCCGGGCCGCCCCCGCCGCTCCGATGCCCCCGGCGCCGCCGCCCACGATGACGGTCTTCATGGGACCCTCCCGGCGTGTCTACGATAGTGAGTGAGGCGTTTACTATACGGCCAGAGAGCCGTCCGTCAAGACGCTCAGCACGAGGACGGCGAGATCGTCGGCGGGCCACCCACCGGAGAAGGCGACGGTGCGCTCCTCGATGCGCTGGGCGATGACCTCGGCCCGCTCGCCCCTGGTCTCCTTCAGGACGGCGGCGACGCCGCCCTCGCCGAGGAACGTGAGGGGCGTCAGGTCGCCGCCGGGTCGGGGCGCCCGGGCCTCGAGCACGCCGTCGGTGAGGAACACCAGGGTGTCCCCGGGCCGCAGGATGAGGGCCAGCGGCTCCACGTCGATGACGGGGAACTGGCCGAGCAGCGGGCCCGAGCCCTCCACGACGACGATGGGAAAGTCGGGGCGGACCAGGAAGGCGGGCGGGTGGCCGCAGGAGAGCAGGCGCACGGCCACGTGGCCGGCGGCCAGGCGCAGATCGCCGTAGGTCATGGTGGCGAAGCCCTCCTCGTGATCCGACTCCAGGAGGGCCGCGTTCACCGCCTCGGGCACCCGCAGGCCGCCGCTGACCCGGGCCGTGGCCCGGGCGGTGTGGCGGACCACGGCGGTCATGGCCGCCGCCCCCGGGCCCTTGCCGGCCACGTCGCCGATGAGGAACCCCCACCGGTCCTCACCGAGACGGAAGGCGTCGTAGAAGTCCCCGCCCACGTCGGAGTGGGCCCCCGCCGGGTGGTAGCGGGCGGCGAGCTCCACGCCGGGAATCTCGGGCAGGCAGGGCGGCAGCAGGCTGCGCTGCAGGGCACGCGAGATGTCCTCGGCCTCGATGCGCGCACAGCGCTCGGCCTCGAGGAGGCCGGTGAGACGGCCGGGGGAAGGGCGGGTCAGGTCTGGCATGGTCCGGTCACTCATGCTCCCCCTCCTCAGCTGGGGTCGCTCGTCACTCCGGTTATCGACGGGAACATCGGGGCAGCTTGAACTTCTTTGGATTGCCTTAAGACGGCGCAGGACGGGCGCAAAGGTGCCAATCCGCTTCAGATCAGAGCGATGCGGTCGACAAATGAATCGAGAGCTGAGAGGAATCCGGTGAGCGCGAACCCCTACCGATGCCCCCACTGCTGGTCCTCCCTGCCTGCGGCAGAGGAGGATTTCTGCCCGCACTGCCATCGGGCCCTGGCCACCAAGGCGGCCCGGCGCCGCCGGGACC
>JBOGFE010000598.1:0-9868 GCA_050741935.1 Acidimicrobiia bacterium
GCGCACCCCGGGGCGGTGCCGGCGGCACCGGGGGGCCCGGGCGGCGCAGGTCGGCCCGCAGCCGGACGAGCAGGTCGGCCAGCGGGATCTGCACGGGGCAGGCCTCGGTGCAGGCACCGCAGAGCGACGAGGCGTAGGGCAGGTCGCGGCCCTCCTCCCCGGCGGAGAGCAGCGGGGTGAGGATGGCGCCCATCGGCCCGCTGTAGACGGCGCCGTAGGCGTGGCCCCCGATGCGGCGGTAGACGGGGCAGACGTTCAGGCACGCCCCGCAGCGCACGCAGGCCAGCATCTCCTCGTAGGGGGTGCCCACCAGCGAGCGGCGGTTGTGGTCGAGCAGGACCACGTGCATGCTCTCGGGGCCGTCGACCTCGCCCGGGCGCCGGGGGCCGGTCACCATCGACACGTAGGTGGACAGCGCCTGTCCGGTGGCGCTGCGGGTGAGCAGCGGGAGCACCACCCCGAGGTCGACCAGGTGGGGCACGACCTTCTCCACCGGGACCATGGCCACGTGGACCCGGGGGAGCGAGGTGCACATACGCCCGTTGCCCTCGTTGGTGACGAGCACGATGGTGCCGGTGTCGGCGGCCAGGAAGTTGGCGCCGGTGACGCCCATGTCGGCGGCCAGGAACACCTCCCGGAGCCGGCCCCGGGCGAAGTCGCACAGGATGGTGCGGTCGGCGGGCAGCTCGGTCCCGGCCACGTGGGAGAAGAGGCGGGCCACCTGGGAGACGGTCTTGTGGATGGCGGGGGCGATGATGTGGCTCGGCATCTCCCGGGCCAGCTGGATGATGTACTCGCCCAGGTCGGTCTCCACCACCTCGACGCCGGCGGCTTCCAGGGCGGCGTTGAGGTGGACCTCCTCGGTGGCCATGGACTTGGACTTGACCGCCAGGCGCACCCCTTCGGCCCGGGCGATGTCGACCACCACCCGGCTGGCCTCCTCGGGGCCCTCGGCCCGGTGGACGGTCACCCCCAGGGATTCCAGCTGGGCCTCGGCCTTGTCGAGCCAGCCGTCGAAGTCGTCGAGGACCTGGCGGCGGATCCCGGCCGCCCTCCGGCGGGTCTCCTGCAGCTCCGGGTCGGTGCGGATCTCCCGGAGTCCCTGCCCGAGGGTGGCGGTGATGTTGCCCAGGGCGGCCTGGAGGTCGGGGTCGGCGATGGCCCGCTGCGCCCGCTCCTCCAGCCCGGGGAGCCCGGGGGCGGGGGAGCGGGGACGGCTCACGAGCCGAGCCCCCGGGCCAGGAGCTCGGCCACGTGGACGGGCTCGGGCCCGGTGCCCGTCCGCCGGCGCCGGCCGGCCAGGTGGAGGAGGCACCCCGAGTCGCACGCCACCAGCCAGCGGGCGCCGGTGGCGGCGGCCTGGGCCAGCTTGTCGTCGGCCATGGGGGCCGACATCTCCGGGTGCTTGGCCGCGAAGGTCCCGCCGAAGCCGCAGCAGATCTCGGGTTCGGACATCTCCACCAGCTGGGCTCCGGCGCCGGCCAGGAGCCGGCGGGGCGCGTCCTTGGTGCCCAGCACCCGGAGGCCGTGACAGGCGTCGTGGAAGGTGACGGTGTCGGACAGCCGGGCGCCGACGTCGGAGCGGCCGAGCACGTCGGCCAGGTATCCGGTCAGCTCGTGGGTGCGTTCGGCCACCGCCCGGGCCCGGTCCCGCCACGAGCCCTCGAGGAGATCGGGATACCAGTGGCGGACCATGGCCACGCACGACCCGGACGGCGACACCACCGCCGGATAGGGCTCGAACACCTCGACGAAGCGCCGGGCCAGCACCGCCGCCGCTTCGGGCTCGCCGGTGTTGACCGCCGGCTGCCCGCAGCACGTCTGGGCCCCGGGGAACACGACGGTGCAACCCGCCGCCTCCAGGAGCCGCACCGCCCCGATGCCCGCCTCCGGGTCGAACTGGTCGACCAGGCAGGTGACGAACAGCGCGACCTCGGGCATCAGCGGCGAGCCTACCGGCGTACCATCCGGGCTTCGTGAGTGAGGTGCCGGAAGAAGTCATGCGCCTGGCCGGGCTTCGTGGCGAGGCCCGCCAGCAGCGGGACTTTGCAGAGGCCGACCGCCTGCGGGACGAAATCGTCGCCCGGGGCTGGTACGTCCTGGACCGTCCGGACGGGTTCGAGCTCAAGCCCGTGCCGCGGCGCCGGCCGGTGTCCATCGTCGCCGACGTGCACAGCTGGCCGGGGGACTACGAGCGCCTCTTCGCCTCCCTCACCCGGCAGCCCCTCCCCGACGGCGGCTTCGAGGTCATCGAGGTCGTGCCCACCATCGGCTTCGGAGGCGACTGCAACGCCGCCCTGGCGCAGGCCGATGCTGACGTGGTCGTCTTCGTGGACACCTCCCTGGAGGCAACCGGCGACGTCCTGGGCACACTCCTGGTCGCGCTGGAGGACGAGTCGGTGGCCGTCGCCGGCCCCTACGGCCTGGTCAGTGCCGACCTGCACGACTACGAGGAGCGTACCGAAGGCGACGTGGCGGCCATCCAGGGCTACTGCCTGGCCGCCCGGCGATCCGACCTGCAGACCGTCGGAGGGTTCCGGGAGAGCTTCGCCTTCTACCGCAACGCCGACATCGACCTGTCGCTGCGGCTGCGGTCGGCCGGACCGGCCGTGCGCCGGGCCGTCGCCGTGGGCGCCGAGCACTGCATCAGGCACGCCCACCGGGCCTGGGAGGAGACCGAACCCGAGGAGCGGGACCGCCAGAGCCGCCGCAACATGCGCCGCATCCTCGACCGCTTCGCCGACCGGGCCGGCGAGCTCGCCGTGCCCTGAGCGCCCCCGAGCCGGGCCCCGCCCGTCCGCCGGCCACGATCCCCGGCCCCACGCCCGCAACGCCTCGCCAGAATGCGGTCCCGGCGAACTGTGCTTCCGCAGCGACCGTGGCGGTCCTCCCGGAAGCACAGTTCCGGTGGTCGCCTCCTCAGGCCGCCGGGGCCAGCCACCGCAGTCCTCGCAGTTCGAGCTCCGCCGCCAGGTCGGCGGCCAGCCCGTCGGCCCCCTCCTTGATGTCGTGCCAGTGCACCCGCCGCACCGTCCATCCCTCCGAGCGCGCCTGAGCGGCTTTGGCCCGGTCGCGCCGGCGGTCCGCGGGTGAGCTGTGGAAGGCGCCGCCGTCGGTCTCGACGCTGAACTTGATGGGCGACCACCCGAAGTCCAGCCGGAACCGCCCACCGCCGATGGGGATCTGCTGCTCGGCCTTCGGAAGGCCATAGCGGCGGACGAACGCCCGGAACGCATCCTCCAGCTCGCTTTCGGTGGGGACCTCGAACTCCGACAGCAGCCGGCGCAGGAGAGCGGCGCCACCGCAGCCGCGCCTCCCCGCCCGGGCCAGGGTGTTCTCGATGCGATACCGGCGGGTCCTGGCCCGGACAACGGCGTCGTTGAGCGCGCCCTCGGCCAGCTCGGGATGGGTGGCGGCGATGTCGACCAGCGTGGCCGCCACCGTGGTGATGAGGATGTTCTCCTTCGTGCACACGTCACGCGGGTCGATGTGGCGGCTGCGATGGACGGTCATGCCGGACGGGTGGTGGGAGTGGCCATAGGGGATCGTGACCTCCACCGTCTCGGAGTCGAACCCCCGAAGCCCCCACAGGGTGGCGGCGCAGCCGTGACTGGCGTGACCGGCGGTGTACAGGCAGGCGGCCATGACCGAGAGGGCGAATGACGGCGGGACCGACGACGGGACGTAGATCCCCCGGTACGGCACGTGCAGCTGGCCATTGGCCGTCCGCGTGCGCAGCTGGCGTGGCGTCAGGCCCGCCTTCAGCGCCTGGGCGCGCGTGACGGGGCCATGCTGCTTGGAGGAGATGCGATTGAAGCTGGCGAGGGGATCGGGCATGGGCGCCAGCCAACCACGCACCTGTGACAGGAACTCGGAACTGTGCTTCCGCAACGACCGTGGAGGGCCCTGCCGAAGCACAGTTCCGTTCTGACGCCGCCTCGGTGTCCACGGGCGCGGGGACAGAGGCGCCGCGGCGCCCCCGTCAGACGGGTTGCTTGAGCTTCAGCTCCTCGTGGCGGAGGACGGCGCTGTTGGTCCGCACCAGGAGGCGGACCAGCCACCATCCGGGATCCCCCTGGCCCCGGGCCAGGGCGAAGCGGGCCGACGTCGGGGCGGCGTGATGGTTGTTGTGCAGGCCTTCGCCCCCGGAGATCCACGCCAGCCACTGGTTGTTGGTGGCCAGGTTGTCGTAGGGCCGCTTCCCGAAGGTGTGGCCCACGGCGTTCACGGCGGCGCTGGTCCCCAGGTAGACGACGGTGTGGAGGCCCGCGGCCAGCAGGCCGGTGGGCCAGCCGAGGACGAGGACCAGGAAGGCGATCCCGATGCCGGTGCCGAGGCCGGCATGGTCGAAGAGGGCCCGGTCGAGCCGGTCGGGGGGGAGGTCCCGGGCGTACTTGGTCACCGTCACCCCGTCCCGGATGGTGTGGCGGTACAGCTTCACGTTGCCCAGCTGGACGGCCCAGAACCCGAGGATGACGGGACTGTGGGGGTCCTGGGGGGTGTCCGAGAAGGCATGGTGGCGTCGGTGCACGGCCACCCAGGCCCGGGGCGCGACACCGGTCGTGATCCAGACGATCAGGCGGAACACCATCGTCACCCGGGGCGAGAGGGTGAGGGCCCGGTGGGCGAGCGCCCGGTGCAGGTACACGGTGGTGGCGAACACGGCCGCCTGGGTGACCAGCGCCGCGGCCACAAGGGCGGATACCAGGGACATCGCGGGCAAGGTATCCTACCGACAGGTCGGTAGGCAACCTCCTGGGACCGGGAGAAATGGTGGGTGGATGACAGCCTCCCGCAAGCACTCCGACCTAGCCTGAGGAGTCCGTGGCCGCGCTGCCAAGCCCGTCGTCAAGCACCCGGGAGATGATCCTCGGCGTGGCCATGCGGTGCTTCGCGGACCACGGCTACGCCGGCACGAGCCTGAACGACATCGCCGACGAGGTCGGCATCCGCCGGCCCAGCCTGCTGCACCACTTCCCGTCCAAGGAGGCCCTGTACCGGGCCGTGCTGATGCACTCCTTCTCCGACTGGAACGCCCTGGTGGAGGAGGCCGTCACCGGCCCCCGGGAGGGCTGGCCCCAGGTGGAGCGGGTGCTGGTGGCCGGCTTCCGCTTCTTCGAGGAGCATCCCGAGTTCGTGCGCCTGGTGCGCCGGGAGGCCATCGAGGGCGGCCCGATCCTGCGCCAGGAGCTGGGCGGCGCCCTGCGGCCGCTGTTCGACCGGGCCGCCGGCTTCTTCGAGCGGGAGATGGAGGCCGGGCGCCTGAAGCGCTACGACACCCGCCAGCTCCTGCTCACCGCCTACGGCGCCATCCTGTCCTACTTCTCCGACGCCCCCCTGATCGCGGCGTTGGTCGACGGCGACCCGCTGGGCAAGTCCATCCTCGAACGCCGGCGCAGTCACCTCATCGAGCTGTTCCGCAACGCCCTCGAGCCGTAGTCGGATCGAGGTCCGCTAGGTCGCCGGCGGCGGGCCGACGTGCCACGTCTGGCCCTCCCGGGTGTCGGTGACCTCCACGCCGAGGGCGGCCAGCTCGTCGCGGAGGCGGTCGCTCTCGGCCCAGTCGCGGGTGGCCCGGGCCTGCCGGCGGGCGTCGAGGAGCTCGGAGGCGCCGGGCGGCAGCTCCGGCTCGGTTTCCCCGGCGGGAGCGGCGAGATCGAGCCCCAGCACCGAGTCCCAGTCGTGGAGCAGGGCCGCCCGCTCGGCGTCGGGGACGCCGGCGCCGTCGTCGCCGGCCAGGGCCCAGATCACGGTGAGGGCCCTGGGGAAGTCGAGGTCGTCGAGGACGGCGTCGCGGAAGCGGGCGGCCCACTCCTTGGCGGCCGCGCTCAGGCCGGCGGCGGGGGAGCCCCAGTCGGCCACTGTCGAGCGCAGGCGGGCCCGGGCCTTGGAGGCCGCCGTCAACGCGTCGGGGGAGAAGCGGAGCTGGCGGCGGTAGCGGCTGGTGAGGCACAGGTAGCGGAAGTCGAGGGGTTCGGCGCCGAGCTCCTCGACGGTGTCGAGGGTCCAGACGTTGCCGGCCGATTTGGCCATCTTCTGACCGGAGAACAGGACATGGTCGCCGTGGACCCAGTGGGTGACGACCTGGTGGCCGAGGGCGCCCTCGCTCTGGGCGATCTCGTCCTCGTGGTGGGGGAAGGTGAGGTCGACGCCGCCGGTGTGGAGATCGAAGCGCTCGCCGAGGTAGGCCAGGGACATGGCCGAGCACTCGATGTGCCAGCCCGGGTAGCCCTCGCCCCAGGGGCTGGCGAACTTCACCACCCGGCGGGGGCCGGCCGCCTTCCAGAGGATGAAGTCCGCCGGGTTGCGCTTGTGGTGGTCGACGGCGTCGAGGCGGTGGCCGGCCCGCAGGTGCTCGAGGGTGTTGCGGGACAGCGCCCCGTAGTTGGGGAAGCTGGCCACCTCGTAGTAGACGGTCCCGTGCTCCTCGTAGGCGTGGCCCCGCTCCAGCAGCCGCCCGATGAGCTCGATCATGGCGTCGATGTGGTCGGAGGCGCGCGGGTAGGCCTCGGCCGGCAGGATGCCGATGCGGGCGATGTCCCGGTGGAAGGCGGCCTCGTACTTGGCCGCCACCTCGGCCGCGGTCAAGCCCTCGTCGGCCGCCGCCAGCAGCATCTTGTCCTCGCCCCGGTCCCGGAGCTCGTCGGTCATGTGGCCGACGTCGGTGATGTTCATGACCTGGTGGACGGCCACGCCCTCCCAGGCCAGGGCGCGGCGGATGAGGTCGCTCAACAGGAAGGATCGGAGGTTGCCGATGTGGACGGGCCGGTAGACGGTCGGCCCGCAGCTGTACATCGTCACGCGGCCCGGCTGCAGCGGCCGGACGGGCTCGACCTCCCGGCTCAGCGTGTTGTGCAGCGCCAGCATCGGGTCCGAGCCTAACGGCGTCGCTTCCGCGATCGGAGAGGGTGGCGCAGCGTCTCGCCCCAGAGGGCGACCCGGAGCTTGCCGAGACCCTTCAGCGTGCGGGGGATGCGGGACAGCATGGTGCTGCGGGCCGGGCGGCGCTCCACCACCTCGACCGGGATCTCGGCGCTGCCCAGGCCGGCCCGCTCCACCCGCAGGACGAGCTCGGTGTCGAAGAGGTCCTGGCCGAAGCGGGACCTCTCAGCCAGGGGGACGACGTCCCCCCGGCGCATGGCCTTCACGCCGTGGGTGTCGGAGACGGACAGGCGGAAGCCATAGTGCAACAGGGCGGTGAAGCCCCGGGTGACGAGGCGCCGGACCGGGCTGCGGGTGTCGGTGGAGCCCTCGGCCCGCTTGGATCCGACCACCACCGCCGGCCCGTCGGCCGCCCGCACCATGGGCACGGCCCGGTCCAGGAAACCGAGGTCGCACCAGTCGACGTCGAAGTTGACCACCACCTCGCCCTCGGCCGAGAGCAGCCCGGCCCGTAGAGCCCGGCCGTAGTCGGGCTCGGCCAGGGACAGGCAGCGCAGCTCGGGCACCTCTCCGGCCAGGCGCCGGGCGATGGCGGCGGTGTCGTCGGTGGATCCGTTCTCCACCACCAGGACCTCGAAGCTGAGCCCCCGGTCCCGGAGCCCTTGTGTCACCTCGTGCACCGCCTCCTCCAGGAGGTCGGCTTCGTTGTGGGCGGGGAGGACGACGGTGACTTCGAGGGACATCGCGCCCCCCAGGCTACCGATACCTCGGCCCGGGGGACGGGGATTGGGCGAAGCGCCCGGACTTCGCCCAACATGAGCGGGTGCCGACCCTCTCCGAAGCGGAGTCAAAGCGCCTGCTGGCCGGCTTCGGGGTGCCGGTGGTGCCCGACCGGGTGGTGAGCGACCCCGACGGGGCCGAGGCCGCCGCCGCCGGCTTCGACGGCCCGGTCGTGGTGAAGCTGTGCGGGCCGGGCATCGCCCACAAGACGGAACGGGGCCTCGTCCGCCTCGGGGTCGAGGGAGGTGTCGTCCGCCGGGCGGCCGCCGAGCTGCTCGGCGCCGTCCGCCCCGAGGACGGCCCCGTCGAGCTGCTGGTGGCGCCGATGGTGTCGGGCCGCCGGGAGCTGATCGCGGGGTTGCACCGCGACGACCGGTTCGGCATGACCGTGATGCTCGGCGTCGGTGGCGTGCTGGCCGAGGCCGTGGGCGACGTCGCCTTCCGCCTCCTGCCCCTGGAGCCGGTCGACGCCGCCGAGCTCATCGAGGACCTCGCCACGCAGGCGCTGCTCGGTCCCGTCCGGGGTGAGCCGGCCGTCGACCGGGACGCGCTGGCCGCCGTGGTGCTGGGCCTGGCCGCCGCCGCCGGCGCCCATCCCGAGATCGTCGCCGCCGACCTCAACCCCCTCGTCATCGACGGGGACGGCCGGCCGGTGGCCGTCGACGCCCTGGTGGAGGTGGCGTGAGCCGCTACCCGCCCGAGCACTTCCGGGCCCTGTTCGACCCGGCCGGGGTCATCGTGGCCGGGGCGTCGTCACACCCGGGCAAGTTCGGGTTCACCGCCCTCCACAACATCCTGGCCGGCGGATACCAGGGACGGATCTTCGCCACCAACCTGGAGGGGGCGACGGTGCTCGGGGTGGAGGCCGTCCGCCACCCGTCGGAGCTGCCCGAGGGGGCGGCCGACCTCGTGTTCGTGTCCACCCCGGTGGCGGCCAACGTGGAGCTGCTCAAAGCCTGTGCGACCAAGGGGGTCCGGGCCGCCTTCGTGTTCACCGGCGGCTACGGCGAGGCCGGCGAGGAGGGCCGGCGGGCCCAGGACGAGCTGGTGGCCGTGGCCGCCGAGCACGACATCCTGCTGGCCGGCCCCAACGGCCAGGGGGTGATCAGCACCCCGAGCTCGCTGTGCGCCCAGGTGGTGGCGCCCTACCCGCCGGCGGGCGGCATCGGCATCGTCAGCCAGTCGGGCAACCTCACCTCCAGCCTCATGAACCTGGCCTGCCACCACGGGGTGGGCGTGAGCCGGGCGGTGTCGGCCGGCAACGCCGCCGCCGTGGGCGTGGCCGACTACCTGGAGTACCTCGCCGCCGACCCGGACACGGCGGTGGCGCTGGTCTACGTCGAGGAGGTGGGGGACGGTTCGGAGTTCTTCGGCCGGCTCCGGGACGTCTGCCGGCGGATGCCGGTGGTGATCCTCAAGGGCGGGGCCTCGGCCGCCGGCGCCCGGGCCGCGGCCAGCCACACCGGGAGCCTGGCCACCGACGACCGGATCTTCGACGGCGCCTGCCGCCAGGTGGGTGCCGTCCGGGCCGCCGGCATCGAGGAGGCCTACGAGGCGGCCGCCACCTTCGCCACCCAGCCGCTCCCCGCCGGGCCCCGGGTGGCGGTGGTCACCACCGCCGGCGGCTGGGGCGTGGTCAGCGCCGACGCCCTCTCCCGGGCCCCGACCCTGGAGCTGGCCCCGCTGCCCGACGACCTGCGCGCCGCCCTCGACGCCGAGCTCCCACCCCGCTGGAGCCGGAACAACCCCATCGACCTGGCCGGCGGGGAGGGGAAGGACACGGTGCCCCAGGTCCTCGAGCTGGTGACCCGCCATCCCGGCGTGGACGCCGTCGTCTTCCTCGGGTTGGGCATCCAGGGCAACCAGGCCCGCCTGGAGCGCGACGGCCCCTTCTTCCCCGACCACGGCCTCGAGCGGATCGTCGCCTTCCACGAGCGCCAGGAGCGCCGCTACGCGCAGACGGCGGCCACCCTGTCCGAGGCCACCGGCAAGCCGGTCCTGTGCGCCACGGAGCTGGCGCTGGGCGACGGGCTCAGCCCGGCGGTGGCCGGGGTGCGGGAATCGGGCCGGCTCTGCTACCTGTCGGCCGACCGGGCGGTGACGGCCCTGGCCCACCTGTGGCGCTATGCCCGCTGGCGCCAGCGCCGGGGTCTGTAGTGCCGGGCGGGGCTCTCTGATGGGACTGAGCCGGCGGTTGCTGGGAGCA
>JBOGFE010000599.1:0-4710 GCA_050741935.1 Acidimicrobiia bacterium
GAGCGCGAGGAGGCCCGTCCCTCCACAGCGCGGGACGGGCCTCCTGAGGCTCCTGGGGCGCACTAGGAGCCATACGCACCCGGAGCCGTCGTGGAGGCTCCGGGTGTTCTCGCCGGGCGTCACTGCCCTACAGGGAGAGAGACGTTCCAACTCCGCCTCTATGACGCGAATCGGGCGAATTTCTCGTTTCGGTAGCCTCGGCCCCGATGCTCACGGCTCTTCGCCCGGCGGCTCATCGCTGATGGATGCGCCCGACGTGCTGTGGTCGCCGCCCCCTGACGTGCGGGAACGCACCCGGGTGGGGGCCTACCTGCGGTTCCTGGAGGACCAGCGGTCGCTGTCCTTCCCCGACTACCGCTCCCTGTGGGAGTGGTCGGTCACCGACCTGGAGGGATTCTGGTCGTCGGTGTGGGAGTTCTTCGGGGTGCGGGCGGCCACCCCGTACGAGGCCGTGCTCACCGGACGGGCCCTGCCCGGCACCCGATGGTTCCCGGGGGCGACGCTCAACTACGCCGAGCACCTGGTGACCGGCGCCGCCCGGGTCGCCGGCGGGCCGGCCGTCATCGGTCGGTCCCAGACCCGGGGACCGGTCGACCTCAGCGCCTCCGATCTCGCCGACCAGGTGTCCCGGGCCCGGGCCGGCCTCGTCCGCCTCGGGGTGGGCCGGGGCGACCGGGTGGCCGCCTACCTGCCCAACATTCCCGAGACCCTCGTCGCCTTCCTGGCCACCGCCTCCCTCGGGGCGGTGTGGGCGTCGTGCGCGCCCGAGTTCGGCACCCGCAGCGTCCTCGACCGGCTCCGCCAGATCGAGCCGAAGGTGCTCCTGGCCGTGGACGGCTACCGCTACGGGCCCCGGGCGGTGGACCGTACCGGCGAGGTCGCCGCCATCCGGGCCGGGCTGCCCGCCCTGGCGGCCACGGTGGCCGTGCCCTACCTCGACCCCGACCCCGGCCGCCTCCCCGGTGTCCTCCCCTGGGACGACCTGGTGGGCGAGGCGGCGCCGGCCGCCTTCGATCCCGTCCCCTTCGAGCATCCCCTCTACATCCTCTACTCGTCGGGGACGACCGGGCTGCCCAAGCCCATCGTGCACGGGCACGGCGGCATCCTCCTCGAGCACCAGAAGGCGCTCGCCCTCCACCACGACCTCGGTCTCGGCGACCGCTTCTTCTGGTTCTCCACCACGGGCTGGATGATGTGGAACCTGCTCATCTCCGGACTGGCGCTCGGCTCGGCCGTCGTCCTCTACGACGGCGACCCGGGCTCACCCGACCTCTCCAGCCTGTGGCGCATGGCCGGCGAGACGGGTGCCACCTACTACGGCGCCAGCGCCCCCTTCCTCCTGGCCTGCCGCAAGGCGGGCCTCACCCCCCGGCGGGACTTCGACCTCTCCCGCCTGCGGGGCGTCGGGTCCACCGGCGCCCCCCTCCCCCCCGAGGGGTTCCGTTACGTCTACGAGGAGGTCGCCCCCAGGGCCCTGCTCGGCTCGGCCAGCGGCGGGACGGACATGTGCACCGCCTTCGTGGGCATGAGCCCCCTCCTGCCGGTGTGGGAAGGCGAGATCAGCTGCCCGTATCTCGGGGCCAAGGTGGAGGCCTTCGACCCCGAGGGCCGGCCCGTCACCGGCGAACAGGGGGAGCTGGTCGTCACCGAGCCCATGCCGTCCATGCCCGTCGGCTTCTGGGGCGACGACGACGGCAGCCGCTACCGGGCCGCCTACTTCGAGGACTTCCCCGGGGTGTGGCGCCACGGCGACTGGGTCACCTTCACCGAGCGCGGCAGCTGCGTCATCTCGGGCCGCTCCGACGCCACCCTCAACCGGGGCGGGGTGCGCCTGGGCACGGCCGAGTTCTACTCGGTGGTGGAGAGCTTCCCCGAGGTGGCCGACAGCCTGGTCGTCCACCTGGAAGATGCTGGTGGCGGTGCCGGGCGATTGCTGCTGTTCGTGGTCACCGCCGACGGCGCCGAGCTCGACGACGACCTGCGCTCCCGCCTGGCCGGGGAGCTGCGCCGCCACCTCTCACCTCGCCACGTCCCCGACGAGATGCACGCCGTCCCCGCCGTCCCCCGGACCTTGTCGGGCAAGCGGCTCGAGGTCCCGGTGAAGCGGATCCTGACCGGAACGGCGTCGGAGGTGGCCGCCAGCCGGGGCGCGCTGGCCAACCCCGAATCGCTCGATGCCTTCGTGGCGCTGGCCCGGGAGGGCACCCCTCACGGCGAGTGACCCGAGGTTTTCCGGGAATTGCTCCCTGGGAAACCTTGGATACCATGACGACAAGTCGGCTCTCGAGCCTTGAAAAGCGAGGGACGTCGTGGCTGGCTTGAAGCGCTTGGAGCCAGCTGTGACGGAAGAACCCGAGGCCCTCGAAGGTGCCATCCGCTCCCTGTCCCGCCTCCTCCTGTCCGAGGAGCCCCTGGAGACGACGCTCGGCCGGGTCGCCGGCCTGGCCTGCCGGACGATCCCCGGGTGCGAGATGGCCAGCCTGACCATGATGCGGGGCGACCGGCCCTCCACCGCCGTCCAGACCGATCCCGAGGTCGAACCGCTCGACACGGCCCAGTACCAGGGTCAGGGCGGGCCGTGCCTGGAGGCGTACGCCACCCGCCAGATCATCCGGCTCGACGTGGCCCGGGACCACGGCGTCCGCTGGCCCGAGTTCACCGAGGCGGCCCGGGACGCCGGATTCGTCTCCGTGCTCGCCGTCCCGCTCACGGTGGGGCCCTCGGCGGTGGGAGCGCTGAACCTGTTCTCCAAGACGACCCGGGGCTTCACGGACGCCGACGAGGAGACCGCCGGCCTGTTCAGCGAGCAGGCCGCCGTGGCCTGCGTCAACGCCGAGGTCTACTGGCGGACGTACGGCGTGACCGAGAACCTGCGGGAGGCGCTCGAGAGCCGGGACGTGATCGGCCAGGCCAAGGGCATCCTGATGGCCCGTCGGGGCTGTTCCCCCGACGACGCCTTCGAGGCACTGCGCAAGGTGTCCATGCGGCGCAACGTCAAGCTCCGGGTCGTGGCCGACGAGGTGGTCTACACCGGCGACCTCGACGACGGCGACGCCGCCCTCGGGAGGTAGGCGGCCAGGCGCTCCAGGCCGAGGCTGATCTGGTCGAGCGACGTCGTGTAGGAGAAGCGCAGGTGCTCGGCGGCACCGTGCTCGCCGAAGTCCATGCCGGGGCCGACGGCCACCCCCGCCTCGGTGAGGATGCGCCCGGCCAGCTCGAAGCTGTCGGGGGAGAAGGCCGAGGAGCCGGCGTAGACGTAGAACGCGCCCTGGGGCATGACCGGGATGGAGAAGCCGATGTCGCGCAGGCCCCCCACCAGCAGGTCCCGCCGGCGGTGGAACGCCTCCCGGCGCTCGGCCACCTCGGCCCACACGGGCTCGGAGAAGGCGGCGAAGGCGCCGTACTGGGCCGGGACCGGGGGTGAGATGTAGGCGTTCTGGGCCAGGATCTCGATGGCCCGCAGGGCCCACTCGGGGCAGACCAGCCAGCCCAACCGCCAGCCCGTCATCCCGAAGGTCTTGGAGAAGCTGTTGATGACGAAGCAGGCGTCGGTGTCGGGCTCGGCCAGCACGGTGACGGGCGGCGTGTCGTAGACGAGCTCCCCGTAGATCTCGTCCACGAAGCCGATCCCGCCCCGGGCGGCGACGAGCCCGGTGATGGCCCCGAGCTCGCCGGGGAGGACGACCGTCCCGGTGGGGTTGGAGGGCGTGGCCAGCAGCACCCCGCGGGTGCGCTCGTCCCAGTGCTCCTCGACCAGGCCGGCGGTGAGCTGGTAGTTCGACGGCGCGCCGACGGGGAGGGGCCGGGGCCGGCCCTCGAACATGCGGATCAGGTTGCGGTTGCAGGGGTAGCCAGGGTCGGAGAGGAGAATCTCGTCGTCGCGGTCGACGGTGGCGGCCAGGGCCAGGAGCAGGGCGCCGGACGCCCCCATGGTGACCACGATGCGCCGGGCGGGGACGTCGAGGCCGAAGCGGGTGGCGTAGTAGCCGCTGATGGCCTCCCGCAACGCCGGCAGTCCGAGCGAGGATGTGTAGCGCACCCGCCCGTCGGTCATGGCCCGGGTGGCGGCTTCCGCCACCGGGGCGGGGGTGCCGAAGTCGGGCTCGCCCACCTCGAGGTGGACGATCTTCCGGCCCGCCGCCTCCGCCGCCCAGGCCTGTTCCATGACGTCCACCACCCGGAAGGGGTTGATGGACGCCATGCGGGAGGCGAGGCGGGCCGGGGACAGGACGGGACGGTCGCTCACGCTGCCAGGGTAGGTCGCCACCGCCGTCTGTAACGAGCGGCGGGCCGACACGGACCACACGGCATGGCAGGCTGGCTGGTCATCTGATGGCTGCGATCGCCCCGCCCCGTCTGCGCGCCCCCACCGGCCTGGCCGGCATGGCCGCCGCCGTCCTCGCCCTGGGGGTGACCGAGCTGGTCGCCGGGGCGCTCCCCGGCGCCGTGTCGCTGGTCGGCGCGGTGGGTGACGCCGCCGTCGACTGGCTGCCCAGCCCGGTGGTCCGCTTCGGGATCGAGGCCTTCGGGACCGACGACAAGACCGTGCTCGTCGGGATCATCATCATCGTCTCCGCCGTGCTCGGAGCCTTCCTGGTCCGCATCGGGGAGCGGCGCCCGGCCGTTCCCGCCGCCGGGTTCGTCGCCTTCGGCGTCCTGGGTGCCCTGGCCTCCCTGCGCGACCCCCAGGCCCGCCTGTGGGCCGTGGTC
>JBOGFE010000600.1:0-3692 GCA_050741935.1 Acidimicrobiia bacterium
GCGTCCCGCTTGAAGCCCACCCCCGGAAGGAGTCCCCCGAGGGTCTCGTTGTGGAGCGAGTACAGGCCTTCGAGGATCTGCTCGGTCCGGGGCGGCTCCTGGATGAAGGGGCCGATCTTCTCCGAGACGGGCGTGGCCGCCGCCGCGCCGAGGGTCTGCGACATCCGCATGCGACCGAGCGGGCCCGCAAGGCAGTGACTTCCCGCCTGCGCGAGACCATCCGTCGCATCGAGGCCGTCCTGCCCGAGCTGGGCTCCCACCTCGACCGCTCCGTGGTGACGGGCACGACCTGCCGGTACCAGCCCGTCGAACCCGTCTCCTGGTCACTTCGAGACGACTAGCCAGGAACGCCACCCAGTTCCTGGCGACCGCCAGCTTCATCCTGGCGCTCTCCCGGTTGCCGAGCTATTCCAAGGAGGCACCATGACGCTCGACCAGACCACCACACCGGGCGCCTGCTTGACGAGTCTCGAGACCTATCGGGCAACCGTCGCGCCGGCAGACTGCGATCACCTGGGCCACATGAACGTGCAGCACTACTTCCGGGCCGTCAGCGACGGCATGTGCTCGCTCATGGCCCAAATGGGGTTGGGCCCGACTGTGATCCGGGCTCGCAAGCTGTCGTTCGCCGTGGTCCACGCCGAGACCGACTTCTGGGCAGAACTGCTCGCGGGGGACGTCATCGCGCTCCGGTCAGCAGTCGAGGCGATTGGACGCAAGTCCGCCGAGTTCCGACACGAGCTGATCAACGTGGCGAGCGGTCAGACCGTGATGAGCACAAGGTTCAAGTGTGTCCTTTTGGACCTCGAGCGACGGGTCGCGGTCGAGGTGCCGCCGGACATCCGGGATCGGATGACGGCGCTCGCATCTCCGCCAGCAACGTGACCCGTCCAGAATCGGTCGGTACAGGGTCGTCCCGATCCTGAAGAGCCGCATGACCGCGGGTGACCGCGCCCATGATCACGACCTGCGTTCGGACCCAGACGTGCCGGCGACCACGCGCAAATGCCGGATACGGATCGCCCTCGAAGCTGTGCGCGCTGCTGGCGTGTGCGCGGGGATGGGCGCGCCCGGTTATGGCCCTTCGTCGTCCAAGAGCTTGGGGCCGGAGCGCGAGGGGTGGCCCCGCAGTTTCGGGTGAGCAGGCTCTCGCCGGCCAGGGCCACGCGCTGCGCCACCCGGGTCAGACGGGCCCGGGCCCGGCCCTCGGAGAGGTGGGCGGCGGCCTGGGGCGTCCGGGTCGCCTCGGCCTGGATCAGGGAGCTGAACGCCGAGCGCCGCCGAACGCACCCGGCCGCCGACGGGGTCGGGTCGACACCACCAGTAGACCCAGGCGAACCCGGCGTCGAACCCGACGGAGTCGCCGTCGACGACCCGAGGCCCATGAAGTCGGGTTCGCGTCCGCTTGACACGCGATTGACCCTGCGGACCAGACATTTCTGGGCAAAGGGTGGGAACGGCTTGGGGACCGCCAAACGACGTAACGAATGGGGGGCGATCCGGCGGTCTTTGTCGTGACACACCATCCGAGCGCCGGCTTCGATCCCCCGCCGAAGCCGGCGCTCAGCTGGTCGCCGCGTGCGCCAGTTCAACCAGCCCCCTGGAGGTACCTAGTGCTCCGCAGATCCGTTGCCGTCCGGCTCCTCGCCGTGATCCTGACCGGCGGCCTCGCCCTGATGACCGGGCTCGCGGCTGCCAGCGCCCTGTCCGGCATGATGGAGGACCCCGACGTCCTCGTCGTTGACGACACTGACGCCGACGACGACTGCCTGGTGGGCTCGCCCGTCGAAGATGACTCCGATGACGCCGGCGATGCCGACACCGGCGACGACCCCAGCGACTCCGACGAGACCGCTGACGACAGCGACGCCGACGACGCCGATGAGGACTCGGGCGCCGCGGACGACACCGATGACTCCGACGAGGCCAGTGACGACGGCGACGCCGAGGACTCGGACGACGCTGACTCCGACGACGACTCCGCCGATGCCGAAAAGTGCATGCAGGACGGGATCGTCGCGGATGACACCGACTCCGACGACTCCGGTGCCGGCGACGACACCGAGTCGGACGACGACGCCGAGGACTCGGACGGCACCGACTCCGACGATGCCGGCGAAGAGCAGTCGCACGGCAAGCCGGCCGGGGACGACGAGGGCTCCGACGCGGACACCCACGGCGCCACGGTCTCCAGCATCGCCAGGGACACGCCGGCCGGCCCCGGCCACGGCTACGCCGTGTGCAGCGCGGCCAGCGTCGGCAAGTGCCAGCCCCACCAGGCAGACGACGCCGGCGACAGCGCCGACGACGACAGCGACAGCGACGAGGAGGCGGTACACACCTCGCAGGGCCGTGGGCGGGCCAAGGCCTCCCACGCCGGCGGGAAGCAGCAGCACCAGCCGCGCCGCTAGGCGAAGAACCAAGCGCCAGTGCCAGAAGGGGAGGGTTCCGGCCCTCCCCTTCTGCTGCCCGGCTACGGCCCTTCGTCCTCCAGGAGCCGGGGGTCGAGGCGTGAGGGATGGCCCCGCAGGTCGGGCTCGAGCAGGCTCTCGCCGGCCAGGGCCACGCGCTTCGCCACCCGGGTCAGGCGATCCCGGGCCGGGCCGGCGGGCAGGACGGTGGCGGCCTGGGCGGTTCGGATCGCCTCGCCCTGCACCAGGTAGCTGAGCGCCACCACCGCCGACCGCACCCGGCCCCCTTCGGGGTCGGGGGCGAACCGCAGGGCGGTGACATAGGCCGTGATGGACTCGGTCATGACGTTCAGGCGCGGCTCGTCGCCGGAGTCGATGGCCTCGGCCAGGTCGGCCCCGGACGGGAAATTCGCCCGGCGCACCTCCTCCAGCCACTCCTTCTCCGGCTGCTCCTCCCGCGGCCCTTCCCGCTGGGGCGGCACCTCCGGGGGTGGCGGCGGGGGAAAGTCGGCCAGGGGCGGCCCGGCGGCCAGGCCCTCGGCCTCCCAGTCCGGCACCTCCGGCGCCCGGCGGATCTCCACGCTGTCACCGCCCAGCGACTGGCTCTCGGGGTCGACCAGGGTGCGGGCCTGGTCGTAGGTCCGGTCGGCGAGCACCCGCAGCCGGCGGGCGATCAGGTCGAGCTGGGCCTTCAGGTCGGCGGCGGCCGGTTCCACCGCCACCAGGTAGACCCGGGCGAACTCGGCGTAGAGGCCGACCGCGTCCCGGTAGATGTCCCGGACGGACGGCGCCTCCTCCAGCACCGGGAGGGCGGCGACGGCCCGGCGGGCGGCGACCGCCTGGGGCAGGAACCGGTTCAGCTCCCCGGTCAGGGTCTCCGCCGCGCCCTTGCCCTCCACCCACTCGCCCGCCGCCTTGATGACCGGGGGCAGCGCCTGGGCAAAGGTCCGCAGGGCGTCGTCCACCCGCGTCTGGTACGCCTTGGCCTCGGGCGACACCGGCTTGGTCGTCGTGGTGGTCGACTCCACCACCGGGTTGTCCCCGTTCTCGTCCGAGCCCGGGAGCAGGAAGAGGAGGGCGCCGGCCACCACCAGGGGCACGACCACGGCGGCCACCAGCTTGGCCTGGTTCCGCTGGGCGGGCGGCGGCGGTGCCGGCCCGGGACGCTTGGAGCCGGCCGGCCGGCGGTTACTCATCCGGGAGGCGCGAGCCCGCCGCCTTCCGCAGCTGGGTCTCCAACCGGTCGAGCTTGCGCCACTCGTCGTGCAGGTCGGCCAGGAT
>JBOGFE010000601.1:0-2074 GCA_050741935.1 Acidimicrobiia bacterium
CCTCCCGGGCCCGCCCCCGGTCGGCCTCGGAGAGATCCTGGGTCAGGCCCCGGAACACGCCGGTCCGGGTGAAGAACCCGAAGGCGTCGTCGGCGTCGGCGCCGACACAGACCTCGGCGTCGACGGGAGCGTGGGCCACGGCCTCGAAGCCGGCGGCCTGCAGCCAGGCACCGGTGAGCTCGGGAACGGCCAGCCCCAGCGGACCGGGCCGGCCGGCCGGCGGCCCCGGCAGGTCCCGGCCCACGGCCAGGGCGTCGATCACGCCCCGCAACCACTCGTTGGCCTCCAAGCCCC
The DNA here is from genome assembly GCA_050741935.1 of Acidimicrobiia bacterium. Taxonomy (GTDB): domain Bacteria; phylum Actinomycetota; class Acidimicrobiia; order IMCC26256; family BP-133; genus CAWBJP01. Next base: position 295 of record JBOGFE010000601.1, read on the forward strand.
GCCAGGTCACCATCGCCAGCCCGCCCCCGGGCCGCAGCGCGGCGGCGATGTTGGTGAAGGCGGCGATCGGGTCCCCGAAGAACATCGCTCCGAAGCGGCTGATGGCGACGTCGTAGGCCGCCGCCGCGAAGGGGTGGACCTGGGCGTCGGCCCGGGCGAACTCCACGTTGGTCAGGCCTTCGGCGGCGGCCAGCTCGGCGGCCCGGGCCAGCATCGGCGACGACAGGTCGACCCCGAGGGCCGATCCCCCACGGGCGGCCCGGGCGGCGTCGCGGGTCGCCTGCCCGGTGCCGCATCCGATGTCGAGCACCCGCTCGCTCTCGGCGATCCCGGCGGCGTGGAGCAGGACCCGGTGGTGCTCCCGGACGGCCCGGTCGTAGTACCGCCAGTCCCGGGCCCAGTCCTGGCCCTCGTCGCCGTCCCACGCCGCCGCCATCTCGGCATTAGCTCGGATTCTCGAATCCCCCGAAGGTCGGGTCCTCCCGCTGAGTTTCTGGTCTTGCCTGGCTGATATGCGTGGTTGTTGCTGGGATCGTGGGTTGTGGCCGAGGGTCGGATAGGGCTGTCTCGCTGACCCTGGGTGGCCGGGTTCGGGAAGTGGTGGAGTTGCCGGGGAGCCGACGAGCGTTGGCGACGAACGCACGGCCGTCAACGGACAGCCTTGTAGTTACAGGGTTGTAGTTCGGAGGACGGCCCTCGTTGGAGGGGGTGGTCCACCATCACCGGCTCACAGCATTTTATGATTACCGGTGATGACGTTAGCGATACGACCCTATCGTGAGGGTGGAGAGTTCTTTGTATCGCCGGGCGGTTCTGCCCAGCGCCGCTACGAGACGCTTCGGGCGTACTTCGTGGAGGGAGCCACCGCCGCCGAGGCTGCCTCCCGGTTCGGCTACACCGAAGCGACGGTGGCGGCCATGGCCCGGGACTTCCGAGCCGGGGATCGCGACTTCTTCGTGGATCGGCGTCCCGGCCCGCGGGTGGCGCCCGCCAAGACCGCCGCCCGGGAGGCGGTCGTGCGGCTGCGGGCCCAGGGCTACTCCATCGATGCCATCACTGCCGCCCTGGCCGATGGCCCCACTCCGTTGAACCGGACCGGGGTGTGGGAGATCTGCCGGGACGAGGGCCTGGACCGGCTCCCCACCCGGGCCCCGTCCGAACGGCCGCCGCCGCTGCGGGAGCGCCAGTCCCGGGTGCGGGTCATCCGCTGGCCCGACGCGCCCGTCGTCGAAGACACCTCCTACGCGGGCCTGCTGCTGCTGGTCCCCGCGTTGGTCGAACTCGACCTGCCCGCCGCGGTGGCCGCTGCCCGCATGCCCGGCACCAGTGAGGTCCCCGCCCTGGCCTCGGTACTGTCCCTCCTCGCCCTCAAGGCCATCGGCAGGCGCCGGGTCTCCCACGTTGATGACGTCGCCGTCGACGCCGGCCTGGCCACCTTCGCCGGTCTGGAGTCGTTACCGAAAGCCACCGCCCTGGGCACCTACTCCTACCGGCTGTCGCGCGCCCACGACCAGGCCCTGCTCGCCGCCCTGGCCGGCTGCGCCCGGCGCAGCGGCCAGATCCAAGGAGCCAGCTTCGTTCTGGACTTCCACGCCATCATGCACTTCGGCGACGACGTCGCCCTGGAGACCCACTACGTGCCCCGCCGCTCCCAGCGCACCGAGTCGGTCCTCACCTTCTTCGCCCAGGACGGCGAGACCCGCAACCTCGTCTACGCCAACGCCACCTGCACGAAGAACAGCCAGGCGGGCGAAGCCCTCGCCTTCGCCCGCCACTGGCG
>JBOGFE010000602.1:0-4045 GCA_050741935.1 Acidimicrobiia bacterium
ATCGGCGAGTCGGCCGCTCCCGAACAGGTGCGCCGCATCGCCGGTTCCATCGAGGGCACCGACGGCGTGCGCCGCCTGGTGCACCTGCGGACCGAGCACCTCGGGCCCGACGACCTGATGGTGGTGGGCAAGATCACCGTCGAACCCGAGGCCGGGACGGCGGCCACCGCCGCCCTCATCGACCGGGCCGATGCGGCGGTGCGGGCGTCGGTGCCCCAGGCCCGGCTCATCTTCTTGGAACCCGATGTCGAACAGGGCCCTCCACCCGCGCCGCAATAGGATCGAAGCATGAGCGTGGTCAAGATCAATGCCATCACCGTCCCCGAAGACCGCCGGGAGGAGTTCGAACGGCGCTTCGCCAACCGGGCCGGGGAGGTGGGCAAGTCTCCCGGGTTCGAGTCCTTCGAGCTGCTGCGGCCCGACGACGGGCGAGAGATCTACTACGTGTACACCCGCTGGCGCTCCAACGAGGACTTCATGGCCTGGGTGAACAGCCGCGCCTTCCAGCAGGGCCACGCCCAGCACGAGGGCAAGGGGCCGGCGGGGACGCACAGCGAGGTGCTCAGCTTCGAGGTGATCCAGCAGGAGGAGGCGGCTGTCCCCACCACCTCCGGAGAGAGCTGATCGACTCCCTGCGCGGCTTCCACTCGGGGTTCGCCTGGGTGGCCATCGTCGCCAACGCCGTCGCCGGCGTGGCCGGGCTGGTGGCCTGGCAGCGCCCGGCGTTGCGGGGCCGGTGGCAGGGGCCGCTCACCGCCCTGGCCTCCGGGGCTCTGATCGTCCAGGTCACCACCGGGGCGATCCTGGAGGGCTCCAGCCGCTACGCCGTGGACCGCATCCACATCTTCTACGGGTTCGTCGCCTTCGCCACCGTCGGGATCGTGGCCGCCTCCCGTGACCACATGCGCGGTCGCCAGGAGCTGTTCCTCGGCTTGGCCGGGCTCTTCCTCATGGGTGTCGCCCTCCGCGCCGTCCAGGTGATCTCGTGACCGGGAACCGGCTCCGGGTGCTGCTCCTCTTCGGCGGCCAGTCGGCGGAGCACGACGTGTCCCGGGTGAGCGCGGTGGCCGTCGCCCACGCCCTCGACCCCGACCGCTACGAGGTGGTGCCGGTGGGCATCACCCGGGACGGGCGCTGGCTGCTGGCCGAAGCGGCCCGGGCCGCGCTCGACTCCGGCGAGCGGCTGGACGCCTTCCCCGTGGACGGGCCGCCGGTGCGGATGGGGGAGTCGGCCGAGCTCGTCCGGCTCGATGCCCCGGCGCCGGCACCGGCCGCCATCGACGTGGTCTTTCCCCTGCTGCACGGTCCCTACGGGGAGGACGGCACGGTCCAGGGGCTCCTGGAGCTGGCCGGCCTGCCCTATGTCGGGGCCGGCGTGCTGGGTTCGGCGGTGGGGATGGACAAGGTGATGATGAAGCGGGCCTTCGTGGCCTGCGGCCTGCCCACGCCCGCCCATGTCCCCCTCCGGGAGGACTTCGACAAGGCCGACCTCGACCGGGTGGAGGACACCCTCGGCTATCCGTGCTTCGTGAAGCCGGCCAACCTGGGCTCGTCGGTGGGGGTGTCCAGGGCCACCACCCGTCCCGAGCTGGAGGAGGCGGTGGAGGCGGCCCAGCGCTTCGACGAGTGGGTGCTGGTGGAGGAGGCCATCGCCGGGCGCGAGATCGAGGTGGGGGTGCTCGGTGACCGGCCCCCGGAGGCCTCGCTTCCCGGCGAGATCATCCCCGGGGCCGACTTCTACACCTACGAGGACAAGTACCTCGATGGCCGGGCCCAGCTCCGGGCTCCGGCGGAGCTGGACGCCGGGCGCACCGCCGAGATCCGTCGCCTGGCCGTGGCCGCCTTCGAGGCCTGCCGGTGCGAGGCCATGGCCCGGGTCGACTTCTTCTTCGAGGACCCGGGCCGCGGCTTCCTGGTCAACGAGGTGAACACGATCCCCGGCTTCACGCCGATCTCGATGTACCCCAAGCTCTGGGAGGTGACGGGCCTGCCCTACGCCGCCCTGCTCGACCGGCTGGTCACCCTCGCCCTCGAACGCCACGAGCGTCGCCGGCGCCGGGCGGGCCGGCCCCGGGAGGGGTGACGGGCCTCAGAGGTTGACGACGGGGCAGGTGAGCGTGCGGGTGATGCCGTCCACCAGCTGCACCCGGGAGACCACCATCTTGCCGAGCTCGTCGACGCTCTCGGCCTCGGCGCTCACGATCACGTCGTAGGGACCGGTCACGTCGTCGGCGGACTTCACGCCGTCGATCTTCCGCACCTCAGTCGCGACCTGGGCGGCCTTCCCGACCTCGGTCTGGATCAGCACGTATGCCGAAACGGACATGCAGCCTCCTCGATCTGGGTGGGGGCATGTTAGAGCCCATCCACCACTTCCGCGTCACGGCGGAGAACAATCGAGCGGCGCACGACCCGGGAGGTGCCCCCCATGTCCCAACCGCTCCGCTCCGTCGACTCCGGCCGGTGGGCTCTGGCCCTGGTGGCCGGGCTCCTGCTGGTGACCGGCCTGGCCGCCGCCCCCGCTCCCGCCGGCCCCGGGCGGGCCCCCAACGGCCACATCGACGTGGTCGAGCCCAAGGCCCCGCTGGCCGAGAGCTCGGTGACGGCCGACGGCGAGACGGAACCCGTGGGGGCATCGGGTGATGCCGCCGACGACATGGCCTTCTGGGTGCACCCCAGCGACCCGGCGCAGTCGGTGGTCATCGGCACCGACAAGGAGGGCGCGCTGGAGGTCTACGACATGAGCGGCAAGCGCCTCCAGGCCATCGACCCCACCACCCGTCCGGGCAACGTCGACCTGCGGGGCGGGTTCACCCTGGCCGGGAAGACCGTCGACCTGATCGGCGTGGTCGGCTACGGCATGCGGTTCTACACCATCGACCCCGCCACCCGGACGCTGACCAACGTGACCGCCGACGACGTGAAGCCGGGGATGCCGGTGGCGGGCATGTGCATGTACCGCAGCCCGGTGTCGGGCAAGCACTATCTCTTCGCCGACACCCTGGCCGGCGAGGCGGGCCAGTACGAGCTCGTCGACGAGGGCGGCAAGGTCAACGCCAAGCTGGTGCGGGGGCCGTGGCAGATCGGTTCGGAGGCCGAGGGCTGCACCTTCGATGACGAGAAGCAGATTCTCTACGTGGCCGAGGAGTCGGTGGGCATCTGGGCCTACGGGGCCGAGCCCGGCGCGTCCACCACCGACCGCAAGCTGGTGGACGGCACCGCCCCCAACGGCCGCCTGGCCGGCGACGTCGAGGGCCTGGCCATCGTCCACCAGCCCGGGGGCGGCGGCTACCTCATGGCCTCGTCCCAGGGCGACGACTCCTTCGTCGTCTACCAGCGCAACGAGCCGTGGGAGTACGTGAAGAAGTACAAGGTCGACGCCGGTGAGGCGACCGACCGCTGCTCGCGCACCGACGGCATCGACGCCATCGCCGCCAACCTGGGACCGCTCTACCCCCAGGGCGTCTTCTCCTGCCAGGACCACATCAACGACGCCCCGGGGACGACGGGCAACCAGGACTTCAAGCTGGTCCGACTCGAGAAGATCCTGGACCTGGCCTAGGTAACCTCGGGGTCCTCAACGGCCGGGCGTGGGGCAGGGCCCCGGGGCTCAGGCAACAAGGCTTGTGCTTCCACGCTCCGGAGGAGCCGGGCGCAGGGACCCGGCGGGAAGGAAACATTGGACCCGTGGCGACGCCTCCGGCTCGGCCTGCTGCTCCTCGGCGGCGTGCTGGTGGCGGGGACGGTGGGCTATGTCATCCTGGGCTTCCCGCTCCTCGACGCCGTCTACCAGACGGTCACCACCGTGACCACGGTCGGCTTCCGGGAGGTGCAGCCCCTCTCCGACACCGGCCAGGTCTTCACCATCGTGCTCATCCTCACCGGGGTCGGGACGGCCCTGTACAACCTCACGCTCGTCATCCAGGCCGTCATCGAAGGCGAGCTGGCGGAACTGCTCGGGAGGCGGAAGATGGAACGCCACATCGGCCGGATGGGCAACCACGTCATCGTGTGCGGCTGGGGCCGCGTCGGGAAGGCCCTCACC
>JBOGFE010000603.1:0-8569 GCA_050741935.1 Acidimicrobiia bacterium
GCTCCGCCTCGTCGGGGAGCAGCTCGGCCAGGGCGGCCAGAGCCGAGCCGGCCTGGGCCAGGGCTTTCATCTCCTGCCAGTGGCCCAGCAGCATGATGGTGATCAGGGCCCCCAGCTCCCACCAGAACTCGAGGTCGAAGCGGCCGAGGCTGGTGGCCAGGGAGGCGATGTAGGCCACGGTGATGGCCATGGCGATGAGGAGCATCATCCCCGGCCGCCGCTGGCGGGCCTCGCTCCACCCCCCGGCCAGGAAGGGCCAGCCGCCCCAGAAGAAGAGCACGCTGCCCAGGACGGGCCCGACGAGGGTCAGGCCGGGGAAGTCGAGTGAGTAGCCGAGCCAGTCCATGACCATGTGGCTGGTGGCCACCACGGGGAGGGTGAAGAGCAGGCTCCACCAGAACCGCCGGCGGAACATGCCGGCGTGGTCGCCGTGATCGCCGTGCCCGCTGTGGGATTCGGGCCCGGCGGACCCGGCGTGTCCGCCGGTGGTGTGCTCGTCGGGATGGGTGATGGCAGCCATGCCTGTACTCTACCCCCCTAGGGTATTAGTGCAACCTGGAATTCTCTGGGGCGCCGTGGCGTTGGTCGCGGGCGCCAAGTGAACAAGGGAGGCCCCATGACCGACACCGAGATCGATCTCGCCGCCATCGAGGCCGCCCGGGACGCCATCCGGGAGCGGTACCTGCGCCCGGCCGATGAGCGACCGGCGTCCTCCGCCCGGGGTGTGCACCACATCGCACTGCTGTCCTCCGACGTGGAGCGCACGGTGCGCTTCTACCAGGAGGTGCTCGAGTTTCCCCTGACCGAGATCTTCGAGAACCGGGACTACAAGGGCTCGAACCACTTCTTCTTCGACATCGGCCACGGCAACCTGCTCGCCTTCTTCGACTTCCCCGGCCTCGACCTCGGCCCCTACGCCGAGGTGCTGGGTGGGCTGCACCACATCGCCATCTCCGTGGAACCCGAGCGCTGGAGCCACCTCAAGGGCAAGCTCGAGGCGGCCGGGGTGCCCCACCAGGAGATGAGCGGGTCCTCGATCTACTTCGCCGACCCCGACGGCGCCCGCCTGGAGCTCATCGCCGACCCGCTCCTGTCCATGTACGGCCACGAGGTCGGCTGAGATCACGCTGTGAACGACGACTGGAGATGAGTTACGCCATGACCGACGCCGCCACCATCGACGTCCGCCAGGCCGGCGCCCGCTACCACACCGAGGCCGGCTGGCTGGACTCGCATCACAGCTTCAGCTTCGGGCACCACTACGACCCGGCCAACACCCACCACGGCCTGCTGCTGGTGAACAACGACGACTGGGTCCGGGCCGGCACCGGCTTCAGCACGCACCCCCACCGGGACATGGAGATCATCACCTGGGTGCTGGAGGGCGAGCTGGAGCACAAGGACACCACCGGGCACCAGGGGATCATCTATCCCGGCCTGGCCCAGCGGATGAGCGCGGGGCGGGGCATCTGGCACTCGGAGATGAACCCGAGCGGCGACGCCGACGTCCACTTCGTCCAGATGTGGGTCCTGCCCGACACCGAGTCGGTCGACCCCACCTACCAGCAGCTCGACATCAACCCCCAGCTCGACAAGGGCGGGCTGGTGCCCGTGGCCTCGGGCCAGGGCCACGACGCGGCCATCGCCATCCGCCAGGGCAGCGCCGTGCTGTGGGCCGGGCGCCTGTCCCCCGGCGAGAACCTCACCCTTCCCGACGCCCGCCACGTCCACCTCTTCGTGGCCCGGGGCGGCGTCGCCCTGGAGGGGGCGGGGACAGTGTCGGCAGGCGACGCCGTCCGGCTGACGGCTGCCGGCGCCCCGGCGCTCACCGCCGGCCCCGACGGGGCCGAGATCCTCGTGTGGGAGACCGCCTGACATGCCCGCCGTGAGCGTCGACGACCTCTCGGTCCTCCCGGCGGTCCCCTCGCCGGACCCGGCCTCGGCCCGGGCCCGGCCGGTGCGCCAGGTCACCACCGCGCCCCGGGGGTTCGAGGGCGAGGGCTTCCCGGTGCGCCGGGCCTTCGCCGGAGTCGACCTCGGTGACCTCGACCCCTTCATCCACCTCGACCAGATCGGCGAGATCGAGTACGGGCCGGGAGAGCCCAAGGGCACGGCCTGGCACCCCCACCGCGGCTTCGAGACCGTCACCTACATCATGGACGGTGCCATCCGCCACGAGGACTCCACCGGCGGCGGTGGGCTGATCTCGGATGGCGACACCCAGTGGATGACGGCCGGCGGCGGGATCCTGCACATCGAGACCCCGCCCGAGGAGCTGGTCATGAGCGGGGGGTTCTTCCACGGCCTGCAGCTGTGGGTGAACCTCCCCGCCGCCCAGAAGTTCCTCCCTCCCGCCTACCAGGACCTCGAGGGTGGCCGGGTGACGCTGCTCGCCTCCCCCGACGGCGGCGCCCTGGTCCGGCTGATCGCCGGCGACCTCGCCGGCCACCGGGGCCTGGGCTCCACCCACACGCCCATGACCATGGTCCACGCCACCGTGAGCCCCGGCGCCCGGCTGCAGCTGCCCTGGCCCGCCGGGTTCAACGCCCTGGCCTACGTCCTGGCCGGCAACGCCCTGGTCGGCCCGGACGGCCGGCCCGTCGGCATGGGGCAGCTGGCCGTCTTCGGTTCCGGCGACTTCATCACCGCCGAGGCCTCCCCCCGCCGGGAGGGGCCGGTGCGCGACCTGGAGCTGCTGCTCCTCGGCGGGCGGCCCATCGGCGAGCCCCTCGCCTGGTACGGGCCCTTCGTCATGAACACCAAGGCCGAGATCGTCCAGGCCCTGGAGGACTTCGAGGCCGGGCGGCTCGGCCAGATCCCGGCCCGCCACCTCACGCCGACCGAGGAGGTCACCCTCCGGGCCGACTCCTCCCTGGACTAGCGGTCGGCCAGGGCGGCGGCGGGGGCCGGCGGCGGCGCGGGCTCGACGCCCTTGAAGCCGCTGAAGCTGGGGGCCTCGACCTCGTCGGGGCCCTGGTTCCAGTCCCGCAGCGAGTCGCGGTAGAGGCGCCGCACGACCCACAGGAAGTAGGCGCCGGCGGGCACCGAGAGCCAGTCGATGATCCCGCCGTGGATGTCGTGGTGGTAGACGCCGGCCAGGCCGTACACGGCGAAGACGCCGTGCATCAGGGCGCAGGTGGGGAAGATGGCCGACAGGCACAGGCCCGACACCGACCAGCCCCCCATGAGCGGGTGGTTGCGGAGCTGGGTGCGGACGATGAACCAGCCGATGGCCAGGTAGATGCCCACCAGGGCCACGTTGGGCAGCACCGAGAGCCAGTGGGCGGACACATCGACGCCGTCGAGACGCATGGCGGTGCCGGCGGCCAGGATGGCCAGGTAGGCGGCGGCGACGACGGGCATGACCCGCAGCCAGCGGGGTTCGCCCAGGATGAAGCGATCGCCCCGTCCGCCCCGGAAGGCCTCCACCCGCAGGCTCAGCCACACCACGCCGACGGGCAGCCCGACGACCACGGCCAGGAGGTCGAGGGGCCCGCCCGCCCGGCCCTCGAGACCCACGTGGATGGCGTGGGCGAGGTGGTGGGGCCCGCAGGTGAACGCCATGGCGATCCAGGCGGCGCCGAAGTGGGAGAAGCCGAAGGAGCGCCAGTCGCGGCGCATCTCCAGGGCGGTGATGATCCCGTAGCCGGTATAGGCGAGTCCGAGCACGAGGTTGGTCAGAGCAACGGCGGCGGTCATGAGCCCCTCCTGATCGGCACACCGATCTGACGCATGAACTCCCGGATGGAGGATTCCTCTCCGACCCCGGCGGTGGCCGGTGCGCTGGTCCGGCTGGCGGTGCGGGCCGAGCGGGGCAGGGCGAAGGTGAAGGTCGAGCCCTTGCCGAGGGCGGTGCTGACCCCCACGTAGCCCCCCATGGCCTCCACCAGGGAGCGGACGATGTAGAGCCCGATGCCCGTGCCCTGGCGGCGGCCTCCGTCGGGCTGGCGTCCCTGCCAGAACTGCTCGAAGCAGCGGCTGGCCTCGGCCGCGTTCATGCCGATCCCGAAGTCGGCCACGCTGACCCGGACCCAGCGCCGGTCCCCGGCGGCGCTCACAACGATGGGCCGGTCCGGCTCGGAGTACTTCACGGCGTTGGCCAGCAGGTGGTCGAGGACGCTGCGCACCGCGCCGACCTCGCCGAAGGCGTCGGCCAGGTTGGGCGGGGTCTGGAGGACCACGTTGCGCCCCGAGCCCGCCCGCAGGGCGGTGGTGTGCTCGACCAGCAGCTGGCCCATGTCGATGGGGGCGGGGGCGAGGGAGGCGGCGCACGGCTGGCGGCCCCATCCCGGCAGCTCGGCGGCGGGCAGGGGCCGGTTCCAGTAGTAGCCCTGGGCCCGGTCGCAGCGCAGGGCCCGCAGGGCCACCAGCTGCGCTTCCGTTTCGACCCCTTCGGCCACCACCACGATGCCCAGGGCGTGGGCCAGGTTGACCACGGCGGCGACGATGGCGGTGGCGGCGGGGTCGACACCCAGGCCGGCGACGAACGACCGGTCGAGCTTGACCACGTCGACGGGGAAGCGGCGCAGGTAGCTGAGTGAGGAGTAGCCGGTCCCGAAGTCGTCGATGGCGAGGCGGACGCCCAGGGCCTTGAGGTCGAGCAGCGCCTCGATGGACGACTCGACGTCGTCCATGAGCACGCTCTCGGTGATCTCCAGGCACAGCCGGGAGGGGTGGAGCCCGGTGTCGGACAGGACGTTGTGGACGGTGTCGATCAGCTCGGGCACGCCCAGCTGGCGGGCCGAGAGGTTGACGGAGAGCCGCAGGCCCCCGGGCGTGGCATCGCCCCGCCGGGCCAGCTCCTGGCACGCCTCCCGCAGCACCCAGTCGCCCAGGGGCACGACCAGGCCGGTCTCCTCGGCGACGTCGATGAACTCCGACGGCGGCAGGAGGCCGAGGGTCGGGTGCTCCCAGCGGACCAGCGCCTCCACGCCGGTGGTGGTCTCCTCGGCCAGGTCGACCTCGAGCTGGTAGCAGAGCCGCAGCTCGGATCGGTCCAGCGCCACCCGGAGCTCCTCGGCCCGCCGGAGCCGGGCCAGGGTCCGGGCCCGGCTGGCCGGGTCGAACACGCAGAACCGGTTGCGGCCGGCGTCCTTGGCCTCGTACATGGCGGTGTCGGCGTCCCGCAGCATGGTGTCCGGGGTGGCGTCCGGCTCGCTCACGGCGATGCCGATGCTGGCCGAGGCGATGACCTCCTGGCCCTCCACCACCACCGGGGCGGCCAGGGTGTCGAGGACGCGCACGGCGATCTCCTCGGCGGCGGCCTGGCCCGCCAACCCTTCGCACACCACGGCGAACTCGTCGCCCCCGAGGCGGGCGATGGTGTCGCCCGGGCGCAGGACCCGGCCCAGCCGCTCGGCCACCGCCAGCAGCAGCTGATCGCCGGCGAAGTGGCCCAGGGTGTCGTTCACCGCCTTGAACCGGTCGAGGTCGATGAACAGCACCGCCACCATGCGCCCGTCCCGCTGCTGGCGGCGCAGGGCCAGGGCCAGTCGGTCGAGGAACAGCGCCCGGTTCGGCAGCGCGGTGAGGGGGTCCTGGAGGGCGAGACGGGTGAGGGCCGCCTCGGTCGTCTTCTGGGTGGTGATGTCCTGGCAGATGCCGAGGAGGCGCAGCGGCACGCCGTCCTCGTCCTGTACCAGCCGGGCCCGGCTGTGGAGCCAGCGGACCGACCCGTCGGCGAGGACGATCCGGTATTCGGAGGCCAGCGGATTTCCGGTCCGCAGCGTCTCCTCGATCGATCCCTGGGCCAGGCGCCGGTCCTCGGGGTGGACGTGGCGGATGTAGGCGTCGTAGGTGGCCTCGAAGCTCTCGGGCTCGAGGCCGAAGATCCGGAACAGCTGGTCGGACCAGCGCACCCGGTCACCCTGGATGTCCCACTCGAACCGGCCCAGATGGGCGATCTCCTGGGCCTCCCGGAGGGTGTCGTCGCTCTCCGAGAGGGCCTGGATCAGCCGGACCTCCTCGGTCACGTCCCGGGCGGCCACGAGCTCGAGTGCCCGGCCCTCGACCAGAACCGTGGAGGTGGTCACCTCCGCCTGGAGGATGCTCCCGTCCTTGCGCCGGTGCCGGTAGACCCCGCCCCTCCAGGGCAGATCGGCCGTGGCCAGGGCGACGTCGATCTCCCGGCACGGCAGGACGGCGTCGCCGTCGAGGGCGAGGAACTCCTCCCGGGACCAGAGGTACTGCCCCAGCGCGGCGGCGTTGACGTCGAGCAGCTCCCGGGTGGTGGCGTCGCAGATCCACAGGGGGACGGGGCCGGCCTGGAAGAGGGCGTGGTAGTGGGCGGCGTCGAGCGGCGTGGGCCCCGGTCCGAGCAGCTCCTGGAGGGCGGCGGCCAGGGAGGGGGTCCGTTCCCCGGGCGCGCCCCTCCCGTCGAGCGGTCCGCCCGCGGTTACGTCCACCTGGGTTACGGCGTTGTCGTCCACGCCCTGTTCTTCGATCCGCCCTCGTCGTGACAGCTGTCGTTCTGAGGATCGCTACGTCCCGTGGTGCCGACAATGGCCCGGTCGGGCCATTTGGACCCGGCGTCCTGACTAGTCCGGAATGATTGGGGCGGAGACGCGCTCCCGATCGCGCAGGCGGCGGGTGAGGGCCAGGTAGACCGTGCTCCACAGGTAGCCGACGGCGGCGAGCGCCAGCGTGGGTGGGCGGGGGCCGGTGTGCTCGGCGAGGGCTCCGGCGACGAGCAGCGACGCGCTCATGGACAGGGTCACGAGGGCGAAGTCGGCGGCGAAGATGCGCCCCCGGATGTGGTCGGGGGTGGCCCGCTGCAGTCCGTAGGTGGACAGGGTCCACTGCATGCCGCCCCCCATGTGGGCCACGAGCACCCCGACGCCGGCCACGGCGAGCACGGGCGCGGTGCCGACGACCAGATAGCCCGTCCCGAACACCAGGCCGGCCAGCCCGCAGGCGAGCAGGATGCCGTCGGTCCCCCGCTCGGCCAGGCGCTTGGCCAGGAGGGGCCCCAGCAGCACGCCCACGCCCCGGGCGCCGAGGAGCAGGCCGGTGGCGCCGTCGCCGCCCCCGAAGGCGTCGGTGGCCAGCAGGGCCAGCATCCCCACCGTCCCCCCGCCCAGGCCGAAGCCGAGCTTGGAGCCGAGCAGGGCGGCCACCACCGGGTTGCCCCGGGCGTAGCGCAGCGCCTCGGCGGTGTCGGCCAGGGGGCGCATGGGGGGACGGGGGCCGTCGGACGTCCGGACCTGGGTGGGCCGGGTGAGCGAGGCGATGAGGGCGGCGGCCAACAGGAAGGTGCCGGCGTCGGCCAGGAAGGCGGCGTCTCGGCCGAAGGCGACGGTGAACAGGCCGCCCACCGCCGCCCCGATGGCCAGCATCGCCCCCCAGGTGCTGGCCATCATGACCGCGGCCAGGGGGAGGTCGTCGGGGTCGACCAGGTTGGGGAGGGCGGCCTGGGAGGCGGGCATGAAGAAGGCCCCCAGGCCGGAGATGACGCCCTGGGCCACGAAGGCGAAGGCCACCGGTCCCGTGTTGGCCAGGAGGAACAGCCCGGCGGCGCACGCCTGGGCCAGCGACACCACCACCATCAGCTTGCGGCGGTCGAAGCGGTCGGCGGCCGGGCCGGCCAGGGGGGTGAGGAGGAAGGCGGGCAGGGTCTGGACGACGAAGACGGCCGAGGCGGCCGCCTCGGAGCCGGTCCGGTCGATCACCAGCCCGAGCATGGCCACGGTGGCGAACCAGTCGCCGGCGAAGGAGATGATCTGGGCGAAGAACAGCGCCCGGAAGTCGCGGTTGCGCCGCAGCAGCGAGATCACGCCGCCGGACCGCTCACCCGGGAGGCAAACAGGAAAGCAGTATCTCGGAGCCAGTGCTTGCTCCGTGCGGATATGTACAAGTTCACCTACAAGTTGATGTGGAAGTTCGTGGTAGGATTGGGCCATGAGGTCGCTGCCCGAGGTCATGCCGGTCGGTGAGGCGCGCGAGGCGCTCTCCCAGGTGCTCGCCGTCTTCCGCCGCGAGGGGCGCAACGCCAGGCCCGTGTTCTTCGGGTCCCGCCGCCATGCCGAGGCGGTCATCATCCCGGTGGAGCTGTTCGATGAGCTCGTCCCTTTGATGGAGGACGTGCTCATCGCTCGCGAGGTGCGGGCACGTCTCGCCGCCCATGATGGCACGACATGGCTCGACTTCGACTCCCTCGTCAAGGAGTCAGGGTTCGATCCCGCTGACCTCGACTGAGCCGTGGCCCGATACCGGCAGTTCCGCGCCCATCCCGAGGTCGCGGAGGATCTCCGCGCCATCCGCCGGCATGACGAGAAGCTGGCGGTCCTGATCCTGCGGAGGATCGCCGATCTCAGGGCCGGGCGGGTGTCGGGGGAGCCGCTGGAACTCCTCCCGGGCACGGGCGACCTGTCCGACTGCCGCAAGCTCTACGTGGGCCTCGAGTACGGCCGGCCGACACACCGGATCGTCTACCGCGAACACGACGACGGCGTCGTGGAAATCATCGAAGTCATTGCGGTCGGCGAGCGCGAGGCGTTCGCCGTGTACCTGACCGCCCTCGGACGCCTCGGCCGCGCCGTGCAGGGCGAATAGCTTCGGGCGCTGGCCGCCT
>JBOGFE010000604.1:0-4215 GCA_050741935.1 Acidimicrobiia bacterium
GGCCAGGCCCCGGTCGAAACGGGTGTCGAAGAAGTGCACGCCCTTGGTCCGCAGCGTGGCGGACCGGAACTGCGGATGCTGGGCCAGGTACTTGTACAGCGAGGTTGTCCCGCAGCGCTGCGCCCCGATGATGAGGAACTCCGGTGCCGGCCGCAGCCCGGCGGTGGGCACCGTGTAGAGGCGGGCGGCCCGCTTGGCCCGGGTCTTCCAGGTCACGGGGCTGGCGTCCCGCACGGCGGCGTGGGCCAGTTCCTTGTCGGTCATCATCGGATTCTTTCCTCTGCGCTGGTTCGGTGACGGGCTGGGCAGATGCGGCGGGACTGATGGGTTACGGCTGGCGGCCGGGCAGCGGCATGAACTGGGCGTACCCGGGCTGGGGCCGGCGGTTCACCCGGGAGAACTCGCCGCCGTAGAGGACGGTCCGACCGGGGACGACCTCGACGGTGAAGACACCGGTGTTGGTGTCGATCTCCGGGTCCCAGTTGACGGCCACGGCGCCGTCGACGCTGAAGGCAGCGGCGTGCTTGCGCCGGTAGGCGCCCCCGTCGATGAAGTCGTAGTGCCCGCCGGAGTAGACGGTGGTGGCCGAGGAGTCCACGGCGGTGGAGTCCCCGTCGAAGCGGCGGTCCCAGAAGGGGTCCCTGGAGCCGGTGTGGGGACGGTAGGCCATGGTGTGGCCCCCGGCGCCGCCGGCGGCGACGAAGAGGGTCTGGAAGTTGTCGCCCTTGAACAGGTCGAGGTCGAAGGCGGGGAAGTCGATGTCGGGCTGCCAGGCGGTGAAGGCGCCGTCGGAGAGGCGGGCCGAGTACATGCCCAGCTGGCCGCCCAGGTCCGAGAACGTGCCGCCGGCGTAGAGGTAGCCGCGGCCCGGGTCGATGACGATGGCCTTGATGGCCCCGTTGCCGGCGCCGCAGTCCTTGCCGCCCTGGCCGATGAGGCCACAGCCCGTGCTCTCCGGCGTCTGGTTGAAGTTCGCTTCCAGGACGCCCGTGGTCCCGTTGAAGGCGGCGATGAGCCCGCCCCGCACCCACCGGGACGACTTGCCGCTGGTGCCCTGGGGGAAGCAGTCGTGGTTGAGGTTGGCGGCCGGGCAGGGGTTGTCGGGCCGGTTCTGGCCCTGCTCGCTGCCCGAGACCCGCACCTCCTTGAAGTCGCCACCCACGTAGAGGGTGTTGCCGTTGACGGCCAGGGAGCGGACGGTGCCCTGTAGGGCGCCGGGCTTGAAGTCGGGCCGGGCCAGGCCGGTCTCGGCGTCGAGGGCGACCAGGTTGTCCCGGGGCAGGTCGGTCCCGCCGGGCCCGGCGACGTGGGAGAAGTTGCCGCCCACGTAGACGGTGGAGCCGTCCTCGGAGAGAGCCAGCGCCTGGACGATGGGCGGCTCGCCGGCGATCGGACGGAGGCTGCTGTCGAGGTTCTTGATCACGGGCGTCCAGGGCAGCGCCTCGCCGTTCTCGATGCTGATGGCGCCGAGCATGTTGCGGGGCACGGCCCCCAGGCCCCGGAAGGTGCCGCCGGCGTAGACCTGCGAGCCCGACACCGACAGGGCGACGATGGTCCCGTCCTTGGCGTTGGGGTCCCAGGCCTCGACGGTGCCGGTGGAGGCGTCCACGGCGGCCAGGCGGTTGCGGGTGTGGCCCCGGATGTCGGTGAAGCCGCCGCCCACGTAGACCCTGGACCCGTCCTCGGAGACGGTGACGGCCGACACGGAATCGTTGGCCGCCGGCGTCCAGGAGGGGTCGATGGTCCCGCTGGCCGCGTCCACCGCGGCCAGGTGGTCGCGAGGCTGGCCCCCCAGGCTGGAGAAGGTGCCGCCGGCGTAGACGGTGGCGCCGCTGCGGCCCACCGCCAGGCTCTGCACGGCCCCGGCGTGGTTCCAGGCCACGTTGCCGGCCAGGTCGGTGGCGGCCAGCGAGTCGCCGCCGACGTAGACCCGGGAGTTGTCGGGGGCGACGGCCATGGCGGTGGTGCCGGACAGCGCCGGCGCCCAACCCTCGACGGTGGCGCCGATCGAGCGGATGGCGGCCAGGCCGTTGCGGGGCTGGGCGTTCACGGTCGAGAAGTCGCCGGCCACGTAGACCATCGATCCGTCGGGGGAGACGGCGACGGAACGGACCAGGGAGCCGTCGAGGACGGGGTTCCAGCGGTCGACGGTTCCCGTCGCCTTGGCCAGGCGGGCGAGGTGGGTCCGGGCGTTGTCGCCGCCCTGGAACTTGGTGAAGTCGCCGCCCACGTAGACGTAGTTGGTGTCGACGGCCATGGCCCAGATGGTGCTGGGCGCCTGCTGCTGGGCGGCCAGCAGCGGCTTCCACTGCGGGTCGACGGTGCCGTCGGCGCGGATGCGGGCCAGGGCCACCCGGCTGTCGGCCGGACCGAGGGAGATCTTGAAGTTGCCGCCGATGTACCAGCCGCCGACGCCGTCGGGGACGGCCACCTTGACCTCGCCGCTCTCGAGCTTGGGGAAGCCGGGCTGGGGCAGGCCGCTGGCGCCGTCGATGGCACCGGCCAGCTCCAGGGTGGGGGCGAGGGAGGTGAACTCACCTCCGATGTAGGCGGTGTCGCCGGAGACGGCGATGTCCCACACCAGGCCGGAGAAGGGGGTGGGCTCGAGGCGGTTGGTCCCCCAGGTGGGGTGGTGGAACTTGCTGAGGCCGGCCTCGAAGCCGATCTGGGCCTCGGCCTGGCCCGCGAGCGTGAGGCCTGCCGCCAGGGCCAGGATCAGCGCCCGGCGCGGGCGCCGGAGCCGGCGCAGGTGGGGGGTTGCGGGCATCAGGAGGCCTCCATCTCAGACTCGAACATCTCGAGGATTCCCTGATGGATGCGGCTCCGCCGCTCCAGGACGCCGGCGAGGCCGGCCTCCTCGTAGCGGAACAGCAACTCCATCCGGTACACGGACCACAGCGCGTCTTCGGTGCCCAGACGGACGTCAAGCAGGGGAAGTAGGCCCGGGGTGCGCTCCCGACAGATTTCGACGGATCGCGCCGGGTTCCTGCCCTCGAAGCGGCATGTGCTCTGAAAGAGGAAATGCAGTAGATCCAGGCCCACCGGGGCGGCGCCCGAACGCTCCCAATCCCACACGAAGATGCCGTCGTCCAGGCGAGCCATGTTCCAGGGGGTGAAATCGCCGTGCCAGGTACCGAAGCGCAGCTCGGTGGCCCCGTGGCGCTCTCCGACCCACGCCACGACGGCCCGCAGGGGGTCGTCGGTGGCGTTTCCTCCGGGGACACCCCGGCCCCCGGGGGGCAGGACCGCGGTGCGGGCCTCCAGGCGCCGGAGCACGTCCTGCCAGTAGGCGCCGCCGGCCAGGGGGGCGGAGTGCACGTCGCCCAGGCGGGCGATCTCGGTGATGACCGGCAGCGGGGGATCGAAGACCTGGGACTGCTCGGGGCGCACGGCGTTGGGCAGGGGCGAGGCGGCCAGGAGGTCCAGGGCGCCGAAGGGGCCGTGGTGAAGCAGGCGGGGGGCCACGAAGGTGTTGCGGGGCGCGCCGCCCAGGCTGGTGAGCACGGCGGCCTCGTTGCTCACCAGGGCGCGGGTGAGATCGTTCCAGGCCGCCTTCACGTAGCCCAGCACCTCACCGTCGGCCGCCAGCAGCTGGAGGACGGGTTTGCGGTTGAGCCGGGGCGGTCCCAATATCACCGCCATCTGCAGGTCACGCCGGCCGAAGATCCCCCGCAGGTGCTCGGAGAGGAGGGCGTCGCCGCGGGCTTCGGCCGATAGCCCGTCGGCCACAGCCACCTCCACGCGGTCGGGCAGGAGCCGTTGGGCCACCCGCAGGCGCACGCCCAGGCCGAGGGCCGCCTTCACCATCCGGGACTTGCGGGAGGTGGCGTCGTGGTTGCGGGAGAGGGCGGCGGCCGCGGCCCGGGGAGCCCCGAGCGGCACCAGGAGGCGGGGGTTGGCCGCCTTGGGCAGCACCAGGTAGGCCTCGACGGGACGGAATCCGGCGGGGATGCTCCTCCGGCGGCGGGCGACCGCCACCTGGGGGTGGCCGCCCCACAGGAGCCGGCAGGCCCATTCCAGGCCGGACGTGGGCAGGGCGCCGGAATCGCTCCCGGCGCCCTCGGAATGGCCGGTGTGACCGAACGCGGCCACGGTGGTCGTCCCGTTGCTCATAGCGGCGGCTCGAGAACGCCGTGGGACCCGTCGCCGTTGGTCGGCAGCGGACGGGCCCGGCCGTTGGTGACGGGAGCGGCCGCCACCAGCACGTCGTCGCGC
>JBOGFE010000605.1:0-3572 GCA_050741935.1 Acidimicrobiia bacterium
GGGGCCATGGGCATGAAGGTCTCGCCCACCGCCGACGGCATCTGGGCCTTCTCCCGGGGCAAGCTCACCGCCGTCGACATCGCCACCCTGCCCTACCCCGGCTTCGCCACCGACTTCATGCCCCAGGCGGTGGCCCTGCTGTGCGTGGCCGGGGGCAGCGGCATCGTCACCGAGAACCTCTTCGACGGGCGCTTCGGGTTCGTGGCCGAGCTGGCCCGGATGGGTGCCGACGTGCGCACCGAGGGCCGCCACGCCGTGGTCCGGGGGGTCGAGCGCCTCTCCGGCGCCCCGGTACGGGCGCTCGACGTGCGGGCCGGAGCCGCCCTCGTCCTGGCCGGGCTGGCCGCCGACGGCGAGACCGAGATCCACGACGTCCACCACGTGGACCGGGGCTACCGGGACCTCCCGGCCACCCTCGATGCCCTCGGGGCCGACGTCCGCCGCCTGAGCGCCTGAGCGGTAGTCTCCAGAACATGGAAACCGCCATTCTCGAGGCCATCGACGCCATCCGCCCCGCCCTCCAGATGGACGGGGGCGACATCGAGTTCATCGGGGTCGAGGAGGGCGTGGTGAAGGTGAAGCTGTCGGGGGCGTGTGACAGCTGCTCCATCTCCTGGCTCACCCTCAAGGGCGGGGTGGAGCGGATCCTGAAGGACCGCGTCCCCGGCGTCACCTCCGTCGAAGCCGTCTAGGACGCGCCGCCGGGTCGTGACGCCCGCCGCCCGAGACCCGGCCGCGCTGGTGGAGGGCACCCTGGCCGGTGAGCGGTCGGCCGTCGCCCGCCTGATCACCATGGTGGAGACGGGCGGCGACGCCGCCCAGCAGGCGATCTCCGCCCTGTTCCCCCACACCGGCTCGGCCTACACCGTCGGGATCACGGGGGCGCCCGGCTCGGGCAAGTCCACCCTCACCGACCGTCTCATCACCCGGATCCGCAAGGACGGCACCGAGGTCGGGGTCCTGGCCGTCGACCCCTCGAGCCCGTTCTCGGGCGGCGCCATCCTGGGTGACCGGGTCCGGATGCAGGAGCACGCCACCGACCCCGGGGTCTTCATCCGCTCCATGGCCACCCGGGGCCACCTCGGTGGCCTGTCGCTGGCCACCCCCCAGGCGGTGCGGGTGCTCGACGCCGCCGGCAAGCCCTGGGTCCTCATCGAGACGGTGGGGGTGGGTCAGGTCGAGATCGAGGTGGCGGGGGCGGCCGACACCACCGTGGTGGTGGTCAATCCCGGCTGGGGCGACTCGGTGCAGGCCTCCAAGGCGGGCCTGCTCGAGATCGCCGACCTGTTCGTGGTCAACAAGGCCGACCGCGACGGCGCCGACGAGACGGTCCGGGACCTCGAGTTCATGCTCGAGCTGTCGATTCAATCCGACTGGAAGCCGCCGATCGTCAAGGCGGTGGGCACCAGGGGCGAGGGCACCGACGAGCTGTGGGAGGCCGTCGGCCGCCACCGCCGGTTCCTGGAGGCCGACGGGCGCCTGGCGGCGCGCCGCCGGCAGCGGGTCCGCGAGGAGCTGCACTCCATCGTGGTCGGGCGCCTCTACGAGCGGGCCGCCGATGTCTGCTCCGGGCCCCGCTTCGAGGAGGCGGCGGCGGCGGTGCAGTCGAGGCAGCTCGACCCCTACTCGGCGGCGGAAGGGCTCCTGGGCGACGGCTAGCCTCGCTCGTCATGGGTGAGATGATCGCTACGGAGCGCCGGGAGGACGGGGTCGAGGTCGTCACCCTGCAGCGCCCGCCGATGAACGCCCTCTCGGCCGAGCTGCTGGCCGAGCTGGCCGGCATCGCCGAGGGACTGGCCCGGGATCCGGAGCTGAAGGCGGTGGTGGTCACCGGCGGGGAGCGGGTGTTCGCCGCCGGCGCCGACATCGGCCAGCTCAAGGGACCCCCCGGGGCCGGGGGTGTCCCCGAGGACAGCGGTCTGATCGGGAACTTCCGCCGGGCCTTCGACGCCCTGGCGGGCGTGCCCCGGCCCGTCATCGCCGCCATCGCCGGCTACGCCCTCGGGGGTGGCCTGGAGCTGGCTCGGGCCTGTGACCTGCGGGTGGCGTCGGAGACCGCCCGCCTGGGCGTGCCCGAGATCCTCCTCGGCCTGTACCCGGGGGCGGGCGGGACCCAGCGCCTGCCCCGCCTCATCGGCCCGGCCCGGGCCAAGGAGCTGATCTGGAGCGGCCGCCAGGTGCGGCCGGACGAGGCCCTGGCCATCGGTCTGGTGGACCGGGTGGTCCCCCCCGGTGAGCACCTGAGCGCCGCCCTGGAGTGGGCCGGAACCCTGGCCCGGGGCGCGGTGGTGGCCATGGGCCTGTCCAAGCGGGCGGTCGACGGCGGCCTCGACGGCCCGCTGGCCGCCGGGCTCGACCTGGAGACCGAGCTGTTCGGCGAGGTCATCGAGACCGAGGACGCCGACATCGGCATCGCCAGCTTCTTCGAGAGCGGTCCCGGCAAGGCCCGCTTCGTGGGCCGGTAGCGTTTCGACGGCCGAGCATGGGGCAGGGGCCCCATGCATCGGAGGAGCCGGGGTGCAGGGGACCCGGCGGGGAGGAGACAGAGTGCCTGTTCGCTTCGCCATCATCGGTGGGGGGCCGGCCGGGAACACCGCCGCCACCGTGGCCGCCCGCCTGGGCGCCGAGGTGACCATGGTGGAGCGGGACATCCTGGGGGGCGCCGCCCACCTGTGGGACTGCATCCCGTCCAAGGCCATGATCGCCACCGGCGGGTTCCTCTCCGAGCTGGAACGGGCCCGGGTGATGGGCCTGGCCGCCGAGGGCCACCTCGACCTCGACGCCATCCGGGAGCGGGTGGCCTCCATCGAGGCCCGCCTCCACCATTCGATCTCCGACCTCCTCGGCTCCCAGGGGGTGCGGATCATCTCGGGCACCGGCCGTCTCAAGGGCCCCCACGAGGTGGTGGTCGAGACCGCCACCGGCGTGGAGGAGATCGAGGCCGACGCCATCCTGCTCGCCACCGGCTCCCGGCCCCGGGTGCCGGAGTGGGCCGACATCGACGGCAAGCGGGTCATGACGACCCGCGACGCCTACCCCCCCGAGGAGATCCCCGGCCATCTGGTGGTGGTCGGCTCGGGGGTGACGGGTGTGGAGTTCACCCACATGTTCCGCTCCCTCGGGTCCGAGGTGAGCCTGATCGTGTCTCGCCAGCAGGTGCTCCCGGCCAAGGACCCGGAGGTGGCCGCCGCCCTCGAATCCGAGTTCCTGCGCCGGGGGGTGCACCTCCACAAGGGGGCCCGGGCGGCCGGCATCGACCTCGACGGCGACCGGCTGGTCGTCCGCTGCGAGGACGGCCGGGCCGTGCCCGGCACCCACGCCGTGCTGGCGGTGGGGTCCATCCCCAACTCCGAGTCGCTCGGGCTCGAGGCCGCCGGCGTGGCCCAGGACCCCAGCGGCTACATCCCCGTCACCCACCACCTGCAGTCCAACGTGAGCCACATCTACGCCGCCGGGGACCTGTCGGGGAAGCTGCCCCTGTCGTCCGTGGCGGCCATGCAGGGGCGCAAGATCGCCGAGCACATCATGGGGCTCCACACCCGCAACCACCGCCACCTCGACTACGACAAGGC
>JBOGFE010000606.1:0-4492 GCA_050741935.1 Acidimicrobiia bacterium
GGGCAAGGCGGGGCGGCGGGCCGCCGGCGCCGCGCTGGGCGCTCCGGCACTGACCAGCCGCGAACGGGAGGTGGCCCGCCTTGCCGCCCAGCGCCTCACCGCGGCCGAGATCGCCGACCAGCTCTTCATCAGCCGGCGCACGGTCGAGACCCACCTGGCCAGCGTCTACACCAAGCTCGGGGTGAACTCCCGGGCCCAGCTGGCCCGCAAGCTGGCCGACCTGGCGCTCTGAGGCTGCCCGAGCCGAATCCGTAGGCGTTACGGACGACACCCGGCGCCCCCCGCCGTAGGGTCGATCCACCCGGGGATGCGAGTGAAGGGGGACGCCGTCATGAGCAGCGGCTCGGCTGTGGTCGGCGCGGCGGCACTGACGCTGGTCCTGTCGGTGTCCGGACCGGGAGTCTCGGCCCAGGCGGTAGCCGAGCCCCATCTCGTCGGGGAGTGGACGGCGCCGTTCGAGGAGGGGGGTGCGGCGACCCCCCGCTGCGTGGACGACGGCGACGGCGGCTACATCTGCAAGCCGACGGCGGTCAGCAGCATGGTGCTCCCCGACGGCCGGCTCCTCTACTTCAACGGCATCGAGGCCTACGAGAACACGGACGGCCCCGCCGCCATCCAGCACGCCAACCGCTCGGTGGACAGCCGGGCCCGCATCCTCGACCTCCGCTCGGGCACGCCCCACTTCGCCATCCCCCGGCCCGAGCAGGCCGGCGGCACCAATCCCAACATCCGCTCCGGTCATGCCTCCGCCGACGACCCCCTGGGGATGGCCGGCGTGCCCGGCCGTCCCGGCGACGGCCCCTTCGGCAGCACCTGGGGCCGCCTCGGCCTCCCACCCCACAACCCCACCTCGTCGCCCGACGACGGGGCCGCCAACGACGGCGACCTGTTCTGTGCCGACGTCACCCTCCTGCCCGACGGGCGGGTGCTGGCCGTGGGTGGCACCGACTTCTACAACGAGCCCACCGTCGCCAACTCGAAGGAAGGCGCGCCGACCGATGTCGGGCTGATCGAGCTCGAGGGCCTGAGAAGCGTCCGCCTCTTCGACCCGGCGACCGATGCCTTCTCCCCCGGCGCGCCCATGAAGTTCGGCCGCTGGTATCCCACCCTGGTGGCGCTCCCCGACGGGAAGGTATTGACCGCCGGCGGGACCACCAAGGTGATCAAGAACACCCAGGGCGGACACGTCCGGCGGACCGAGACCTACGACCCGGCCGCCGATCGCTGGACCGAGAACTACGTGGGGGATGCCTCCGAGAACACCCTGCCCCAGGCGGCCCGGCTCAACCTCATGCCCGACGGAAAGGTGTATTACGCCGGCGTCGGGCACATGAACTCCGTCCAGTTCGGGTTCGCCGTCGACGAGGCCCTCTTCGCCTTCGTCCAACGCTACGACCCGGCCGCCCGGACCTGGGAGGTCATCGGCCCGGCCCCGCTCGGCGCCCGGGCCAACGCCTTCCAGGTCATGCTGCCGCTCACCCCGCCCTACGACTCGGCCGAGCTCCTCGTCTTCGGCGGGAACGCCGGGCCCAATCCGAGCGCCCAGGTGGCGGTGCCCTTCAGCACCATCAGCCGGGTGGACCGGTCCGGGACGGTGGACCACCGCCTGGCCGAGAACCTGCACCATGCCCGGTGGTACGCCTCCGGTGTCCTCCTGCCCGACGGCACCGTGGCCGCCGTGGGGGGAAGCGACCTCGACGCCGTCACCGCACCGGGGATCGACAAGACCGTCCAGATCACCGAGGTCTTCGACCCCCACACCGGGCACTGGACGGAGATGGCACCCCACCAGCGGGAGCGCTCCTACCACTCGTCGGCCGTGCTGATGCCCGACATGCGGCTGCTGTTCGGGGGCCACTCGCCGATCGGCACCCTCTACGGTCCCCAGCGCGACTCCGACCTCCCCACCCGCAGCAACGACGACAAGGACCCCAGCTTCGAGATCTGGAGCCCGCCCTACCTCTTCCGCGGCGCCCGGCCCCGGATCGAGCACGCTCCCGCCGGGCTGGCCTGGGGGGCGCCCTTCGAGGTCGCGACCCCTCAGGCGGGCCAGGTGGAATCGGTCGTCCTGCTGCGGCTCCCGTCGGCCCAGCACGTCCACGACTCCGACCAGCGCTCCGTCGTGCTGCCCTTCGAGCAGGTGGACGGCGGCCGGCTCCGGGCCACCGCCCCGCCCGACGGCGTCGTCGCCCCGCCCGGCTTCTACTACCTGGTGGTGAACACCACCACGCCCCGGGGCCCGGTCCCGTCCGTGGCCCGGGTCGTCCGGGTCGGGAGCACCGCCGATGACGCCGAAGCCCCCCAGCCCTTCCCCGACGACGCCCCCGCCCCGGTGGGCGGCTCGGCCACCTCACCCTCCGATCCCAGCGTCCCCCAGCAGCGAACGGGGCCGCGGATTACCTGAGGGCCCACGGTGGTTGACGACGGTATGCACGTCGAGATCTGGTCCGACATCGCCTGCCCCTGGTGCTACATCGGCAAGCGCCGCTTCGAGGGGGCGCTCGACCGGTTCGAGCACGCCGATCATGTGACGGTGACCTGGCGCAGCTTCGAGCTCGACCCCCATGCCCCGGCCCGGCGGCCGGTGGGCGTCGTGGAGCACCTGGCGACCAAGTACGGCCAGACCGAGGCTGCGGCCCAGGGGATGGTCGACCACATGGAGCGGATGGCGGCGGGTGAGGGCCTCGACATGCGCCTGGGGCAGACCCAGGGAGGCAACACCTTCGGCGCGCACCGCCTCCTCCACCTGGCCGCCGAGCGCGGCCGGCAGCATGAGATGAAGGACGCGCTCCTACAGGCCTACTTCACCGAGGGCCGCCCGATCGCCGACCGGGAGACACTGGCCGGCGCCGCCGAGGCCGCCGGCCTCGACCGGGCCGAGGCGGAGGCCGTCCTCGACAGCGACGCCTACGCCCGGGCGGTCCGCGACGACGAGGAGCAGGCCCACGAGCTCGGCATCAGTGCCGTGCCCTTCTTCGTGATCGACCGCACCTTCGGGGTGCCCGGCGCCCAGCTGCCCGACGTGCTGCTGGGCGCCCTGCGCCGGGCCTGGGACAGGACCCATCCGCTCGAGGTGGTGACCGGACCCGCCGACCCGGCCGGCGCCTGCGACGGCGGCAGCTGCGCCATCTGATGAGGTGATGGCGATCGATGTGGTCCCTCCCCATGGAGCGCCATCACCTCCTCCTGCCGCGACTCACACCAGGTGTGGTTCGAGCTCGGCCCGGAGCTCCTCGAGGGTGCGCCCGGCGCCGATCATCAGGTGGCGGGCCTCGCCCTTCACGTAGAGGACCATGGTGGGGATCGACTTGGAGTCCACCCGGTCGAACACGGTGTGGTGCTCGTCGATGTTGAGCTTGCCGATCCGCGCGGGCAGGCGACGGGGCGGCGGGCCGGCCCGCCCGTAAGCTGATCGGAGGCAACGGGGAGGGGGAGCCATGGTGAAGCTTCTGGTCGGCGCGGTCACACTGGCGGCGGGCGCCTTCGTCGGGTTGGCTCTGGCCGGCTCGGCCGGGGGCGCCGCCGAGGCCACCGAGCTGCGGCTCTTCAGCCACGACACCCAGCAGACCTTCCTCGACCTCGGCCCGATCGGGGAGAGCGCCGGTGACCGGTTCCTCTTCGGCGCCGACGTCTTCGACGGGCCCGGCGGGAACCTGGTCG
Source organism: Acidimicrobiia bacterium (assembly GCA_050741935.1). GTDB lineage: Bacteria > Actinomycetota > Acidimicrobiia > IMCC26256 > BP-133 > CAWBJP01. The sequence goes on from JBOGFE010000606.1 coordinate 3,661, forward strand.
GACGCCTGGCCGGTTCCTGCGACACCGTCACCCGGGATGCCGGGGGCCGGGGCGAGACCGTCTGCGCCGCCACCTTCGCCTTCGACGGCGCCCAGCTCGTGACCGCCTTCATGGGCGACACCGCCGGCCTGGCCGGCGGCAAGCCGATGCCGTTCTCCGTCACGGGAGGGACCGGGACGTACCGGGACGTCCGGGGCCACGGGACCATCACCATGACCAGCCCCACCGACGCCAGCTTCGTCGTCCAGCTCTCCTAGGTGGCCCGACCGGGCCCAGGCTGAGAAACTTTCTCCGATGACCATCGACTACGGGGAGCGGATCCCCAACAACGTCGACCTCGCCTCCGACCGGCGCCTCCAGCGGGCCCTGGAGAGCTGGCAGCCCAAGTTCCTCGACTGGTGGCGGGAGCTGGGCCCGGTGGGGTTCCAGGACAACGACGTGTACCTGCGCACGGCGGTGAGCGTCTCGGCCGACGGGTGGGCCAACTTCGACTACGTGAAGATGCCCGACTACCGCTGGGGGATCTTCCTCATCCCACCCGAGCCGGACAAGACCATCGGCTTCGGCGACCACTACGGCCAGCCGGTGTGGACCGAGGTTCCCGGGGAGCACCGGGCCGACCTGCGGCGCCTGGTCGTCGTCCAGGGTGACACCGAGCCGGCGTCGGTGGAGCAGCAGCGCCACCTGGCCCGCACCGCGCCGAGCCTCATTGACATGCGCAACCTGTTCCAGGTCAACGTGGAGGAGGGCCGGCACCTGTGGGCCATGGTCTACCTCCTCCACGCCTACTTCGGCCGGGACGGCCGGGAGGAGGCCGAGGCGCTGCTGACCC
>JBOGFE010000607.1:0-6992 GCA_050741935.1 Acidimicrobiia bacterium
AGTCGCGGCGAGAAGGCCGGCGGTCACTCGGCGAAAGGGAAGATGTGCGCGTCGGGGGCGCGCTGGATGCGCCCCGCGTCGGCCGGGATCCAGCGTCAGGCGACCGCGCGCCTGTCCCACGCCGAGACCCTGGAGCGACAGGCGACGGCCTGGCGGCGCGCCACACTGTCGGTCGACACCACCCCTGGAGGGCCCGATGAGCCGGCGTGACCAGATCCGCATGACCGACGACGAGGTCCGGGACTTCCTCGACGCCGCCACCACCATGACGCTGGCCACCCTGGGCGCCGACGGCCGGCCCCACCTGACGGCCATGTGGTACGGCGTGCGCGACGGCCACGTCGTCTTCTGGTCCTACGGCCGGGCCCAGAAGATCGTGAACCTGCGCCGCGACCCGCGCCTGTCGATCCTGGTGGAGACCGGGAAGGACTACGCCGAGCTGCGCGGCGTCTCGCTCACCGGCACCGGGGTCATCCTCGACGACCCCGACGAGGTGCTGGCCGTCGGCCGGCTCCTGCTCGCCCGCCAGGGTGCGGCCAGTGAGTCGGCGGCCCAGGCGGCGGCCACCGCCCCCAAGCGGGTGGCGGTGCGGATCGACGCCGACCAGATCACCTCCTGGGACCACCGCAAGCTCGGCGGCGGCTACTGACCTTGTCGCCGGGCCGGCCCGAGCGGCCGATCAGGCGGCGCGCAGCATCGCCTCGAGGTGGGCCCGGGCCCTGGCCAGGGAGACGGGTTCGTCGAGGAGGGCGCCGGTGGCCCGCACCAGGGCCCGGCAGGCGGCGACCTCGGGCATGGTCGGGCTGCGGACCCCGATGAGGCGCCGGGCGAAGGGCGGCAGGCTGGCCATCCCGCCGGCGAAGAGCACCCGCCAGACCGGCTTGAGCGCCAGGGCCAGGCCGGGCGGGTCGGCCAGGAACCGCAACGCCTCCCGGGCCTGCTCCCCCACGGCCAGGTGGGGCCGGTGGTGCTGGAGGGCGGCGTCGAGCTCGGCCCAGGACCGCGGCGGGTCCGCCACCTCCATGGCCTCGCCCACCCGGGCCACCTCGGCGATGTAGCGGTCGAGCTCGGCGTGGCCGAGGGGGTGGGCGGCGAAGCGCTGGTGGGCGGCGGCGGTGGCCGCGTACTGGGTGACGTGGACCCAGTGGAGCAGCTCGGGTTCGCTGGCCTGGTAGGGCCGGCCGTCGGGCGTCACCCCGATGACCCGCTGGTGGATCTTCTGCACGGTCCGCACGGCCTTGGTCGCCTCGGCCGACGTGCCGTAGGTCACGGCCAGGATGTAGGCGCCGGTGCGCTTCGTGCGGCCGAAGAAGTCGTCCCCGAAGGAGCTGTGGTCGACGACGCCGGCCAGGGCCCGGGGGTGGAGGGACTGCAGGGCGAAGGCCCCCAGCCCGGCCACGAGCATGGCGATGTCGGCGTGGACCCGCCAGGTGACGCTGCCGGGCCCGAACCAGCCGGTGTCGGCCTCGGGGTTGAGGTACCGCTCCCGGTGCGTGCCGTTGGTGTCCACCAGGTGGCCCATCGCCTCCCGGGCGAAGCCGGCCAGGAGCGGAGCGGCCAGCCGGGCAGCGGCCCCGGCCGCGGCGCCGGCGGCGAGCTCGGGGGGGCTCGGCCGGGGCGGGAGCCACAGGCGACTCGTGGAACCGGGCATCTCGTCCTCCAGCTGGCGGGGATCGGGGGTTCCCTCACCACAAGAGTACGAGCCCGGCTCCGTCACCACCTGCGGAAACCTCCCGGATCGCGCCGATCGGACCGGCTTGGCAGGTTCGGGACGGTATGTCCGTTTTGGTCACCAAATGCCGTATTGCACTCAGTGTCACCTAGGTCTTACGTTCACCGCCAGGACCTCGGGTGGTCATCCGAGTGTCACCTGGCCGGGGGGAGGACCGATGGGCCGTGGGCACAGCCTCATCGATGTGGCGGACTCCGACGACGAGCTGCTGGACCGGGCTCGGGACGGCGACGTGAAAGCGTTCGAGGTGCTCTACCTCCGGCATCGGGAGACGGCCCGCCGGGTGGCCATGATGCTCTCCACCTCGGCCGCCGACGCCGAGGATGCCGTGGCCGAAGGCTTCGCCCGCCTCTTCGCCGCCCTCCCCCGGCTCGTCGACCGGCCCATCGTCTTCCGGGCCTACCTGCTCACGACCGTGCGCAACGTCGCCACCGACCGGCACCGGCGGATGCGCCGGGTGGATCTTCAGGACCGGGTGCCCGAGGGCCCCTCCGAGCCCGAGGCCGACCCGGGCGGGATGTCCGAGCGCGAGCGGCGCCGGATGCGGGAGGCGATCGAGTCCCTGCCGGCCCGGTCGCAGATGGTGCTGTGGCTGACGGCGGTGGAAGGCCTCGGCCCGACCGAGGTGGGGCGCCGGATCGGTCTCTCGCCGTCCGCCGTCGCCGCCCTGGCCTACCGGTCGCGCCGGGGGCTGCGCCTGGCCTACCTGCGGCTCGGCCAGACCGCCGCCGGGACCGTTCCGCTGCCGGCGCGGCTGACGGCCGCCGCCTGAGTGCTGCAATCGTTCTGAGGGTGAGCGACGGGGATCGAACCCGCGGCCTGTTGAGCCACAGTCAACCGCTCTACCACTGAGCTACGCCCACCAAGTGGGCTCAGTTTAACGAGCGCCCGGCTTTCCCTGCGCCGCGTCCCCGACGAGACTTCGGCCCGTGCCTGGGCCCTGTTTCGCCTGCGGTGCGGACGTCCGAGCGGGAAACCGGCGCCACGGCCTACGAGGCCGAGATCGAAGCCGAAAATACTGCGTGACCTGGTGCTACTCGGCCCCTCCCGGGGTGACCTCGTCGCCCTCGATGATGTGCGAGTTCGACCAGTACACGGCATTGATGGCCTTGAAGCTGTTGCGGTTCTCCCGGAACACCATCAACTCACTCCTGTAGGGGCGGCCGAGGGCGTCCGTCCCAGTCAGGACCAGGATCCGGCCGGGCGTGCCGTCGGCGGTGTCCTTCTCGTGGTATCGGGTCGCTGCGATCGTCGGCGCGGCGTCGGGAACAGTCGTGGTGCAGGAGATCCTGTCGGCGTCGAACGGCGTCTCGTCGCAGCCCTGGTCGAGCTGCGTCCGGCAGTTCCCCACGGACCCGTTCAGCCCGCACAGGGCATCGAAGTCCCGAGCCTGGGCGGCGGCGACGATGCGGTCCAGGTAGCGCCCGGCCTCCGCTTCGGTGACGGGCTTCTCGGCGCCGCCGGAGTACCACCACCAAACGCCAGCCGCCGCCACGACCACGGGGATGAGAGGTAGGAAGAACCTGGCTTTCAAGGGTTGGCGAAGTAGTCGAAGGGGGAGGAGGCTCGGGCGGTTCCTTCGATGCCGACCGCTCCGGCGGTCAGGTTCGCAAGCGCGCTGATGAGGATCAGGAATGGAGCACGGGACAGTCGGCTCACGTTGCCACCTCCGATGGGGCCCACGCCGGGCCCCACACGAGGAGACGTGCCGCCGAGTCCCTTATGACGGAGATGCCCGACTTCGGGGGCGGAAAAAACCGTGAATATCGTCCCGGTTGGCGTCAGTTCGTCCCTTTGGCGACGTCTGAGTGGGTGATGCGGGCAACGATGCCCGCCGCCAATCAGGGAGGAACCCCCCATGCGCCCGACCTTCCCCGCCCGCCGGCTCGTCCCGGTCGCGGTCGCCGCCATCGGCCTGCTCACCCTGGCTCCGGGCCTGGCGTCGGCCCACGTGCCCGAGCCCCCCGCCCCCGAGTCGCCGGCCCCGGAGGCCAACGTGGTCCCCATCGTGGGGGACTTCTCCATCTCCACCCGGGACTCCGACGACCACAGCATCGCCGACGGCTGCGTGGCGCCGGGGACGCACCGGCTGCTGTGCTTCGACTTCTGGACCCACAACATCGGCCAGGCCGACTTCGTGGTCGGCTCCCCCGAGGCCCGGCCCGACCTGTTCGTGGCCTCGGAGTCCCACGGCCACTACCACCTGAAGGACTTCAACGAGTTCGCCCTCTTCGACCTGGCCGGCAACCCGGTCATCAACGGCGCCAAGCAGGCCTTCTGCCTGATGGACAGCGAGAAGAGGAGCGACTGGGGCCCCGAGGAGGGGAAGTTCTACGACTGCAACGAGAACCAGGGGATCTCCGCCGGCTGGGCCGACCTCTACGGCAAGAGCCTGCCCTGCCAGTTCGTGGTCATCGACGGGGTGCCGGACGGCACCTACGTGCTGCGCTCGACCACCAACGCCGGCCACGTCGTGCCCGAGTCCAGCTACGCCGACAACACCGTCTTCACCTACCTCCAGATCTCGGGGGCGCACGCCACCCAGCTGGAGGGCCCGCCGCCGTGGGCCGACGAGGCCATGGACTGGGACGTGTGATGATGGCGCCATGAGCGACCGCTACGAACGGATCACCGCGGCCGACGGCGGTGGATTCGAAGCCTTCTGTGCCACCCCCGGGTCCGGATCGGGCCCGGGGGTGGTGCTGTTCCAGGAGATCTTCGGCATCAACGACAACATGCGGGGCTTGGCCGAACGCCTGGCCGACGAAGGGTTCGTGGTCCTGGTCCCCGACATGTTCTGGCGCCTGGAGCCCCGCTTCGAGCGCAAGGACGAGGCGGGCCTGGCCGACGCCTTCGGGATGGTCCAGTCCTTCGACTGGGACCAGGCCGGGCCGGACATGACGGCCACCATGGCCCACCTCCTGGCCATGCCGGGATGCACCGGGTCGATCGGCGGGGCCGGCTTCTGCTTCGGGGGCACCCTGGCCTACCTGTTCGCCGCCACCTGCCGGGTCGACGGGCGGGGGCCCGACGCCGCCGTCTCCTACTACGGCTCCGGGGTCCACACCATGCTCAACCTCATGGACCAGGTCGAGTGCCCGCTGCTGTTCCACTACGGGGCCCGGGACCCGTTCATCCCCGAGGACCAGATCGCTCTGGTGGAAGAGGCGGCGGCGGGCCGGCCGGACGTGACCCTCTACCGCTACGACGCCGGGCACGCCTTCTCCAACTGGGACGCCCCCATGTACGACAAGGAGGCGGCCGACCAGGCCTGGGAGCGGACCCTCGAGTTCCTCGCCCGCTACCTCGCCGGCCGCCCGCCCGGATAGCCGTTGAGGGAGCGGGTGGTGGAGGTGTCGTCGTCCGGGGTGGCGCTGCCACCGACGGGCCCGGGGGCGTCGTCGGGGAAGGGCTGCAGGGCGGGTTCGGAGTTTCCCGTCGCCCCCACGATCACGATGCGGGCCACCGAGGGCACGGCGCCGGCGGTGCTCCGGCGGTTGACGAAGAGGTAGTAGGCGCCGGGCGGGGCGATGGTCCCGTCGGGCGGCGCCACCGCCGCCAGGTGCCCGTCGTCGGTGACCCGGAAGGCAAGCTTGACCGTCCGGGCGTCGCTGTCGTTGACGTGCTGCTGGGACGGGATCCGCACCAGCACGACGGAGTCGATCTCCTTCGCCTGGGGGGAGCCGACGGCGAAGGGGCGGCCCCAGGCGATCCCGGCGGGCGCGGCGTCGATGGCCGGACGGGGGCCCCGGAACAGGTAGGGCGGGCTGTAGACCTGGAAGCTGGCGTCCCGGTCGTTGTTGGAGAAGGGCTCGCCCATGTCCCGGTTGGGCCCGAAGAAGGACCCGATCGGGCTGCCGCCCCCGAGGAGGACCCGCCCGTCGGCCAGCAGCGTGGCGCTGTAGTGGTAGGGCCGGTCCCGGGAGATGGGGGCCATCTCCGTCCAGGTGTCGGTGGCCGGGTCGTAGATCTCGGTGGAGTGGACGGGCATGTCGGTCCCGGGCATGAACGGGTGGCTGTTGCGGGCCCCGCCGGTGACGAGGATCGTCCCGTCGGGCAGGGGGATCCCGGTCGGCGACCACCGGGCCTCGTGGAGGCTGGCCGCCATCTGGTTGGTGAGGCGGCCCTGGCGGTCGACCGTCGTGCGGGTGACGAAGGGCACGGCCAGCACGCCCCCCGGCGACGGCCCCAGCGCCCCTCCCAGCTCGAGCACCGTGGCCGACGCGTAGGGGGGCTCGAGGGGGAGCAGGATCGAGTACGGGTAGTCGCGGTGGACCCCGAAGGGGGCGGGGCCGACCACCTCCCACGTGGCCGTGGCCGGGTCGAAGAACTGCTGGAGGCCCCACAGCGCCTCGTCGGCGGCCTGACCGAAGGGGGCCCAGGCCTGCCCCGAGCCGGTGTAGAGCACCTTGCCGTTGGGCATCAGGTGCAGCCGGGCCTGGAACGGCATCGTGTTCTCGGACGCCGGACCGACGTAGTTCACCTTCCACGACAGCGTGGCCGGGTCGAAGGTCTCGGTGCGGCGCACCGACGACAGCTGGGTGCCCTTCACCAGCTTGGTCACGCCGCTGGCGGCCAGCACCTTCCCGTCGGCCAGCGGCACCAGGGTCGGGTACCACCGCGGGTGGTTCATGTGCCCGGCCTGGACGAAGGTGTCGGTGGCCGGGTCGAACACCCGGGTGTTGCGGATGCCGCCCAGCTCGACGAACCCCAGGTTGGTGGCGTCACCGTCGTTGGTGTCGGCCGCGACCGGCTCGTTGTACCAGTCGATGCCGCCGGCGATCAGGATCCGGCCGTCGGGCAGGCCGGCCAGGTCGGCGCAGAACATCTCCTCGTCGTTGGCGGCGGTGTCGTCGGGGCCGGCCGAGGGGGCGTGCTCGGGACCGCCCAGCGTCCCCCAGGTGCTGCCCACCAATCCGTCGCCGGGACGGCCGGGCACGCCGGCCATGCCCAGCGGGTCGTCGGTGCCGGCGCCGCCGGGACGGACGTCGGGGTTGGCGCCCCCGCCCGTCGCCTCGGCGGGGACGGTCCAGCGCGGCGTGCCGTCGCGCAGGTCGAGGATCCGCACGGCGGCGCTGCGGGAGTAGGGGGCGAGCTCGAGAGCGACCCCACCCTTCACGTTCTCGGAGCCCTCCAGGCCGTTGTAGTACAGCACCCGCCCGTCGGGCAGGGCCGACATGTTGGCCGCCGCCGGCTTGCAGTGGACGTAGCCGTCCGGGCCGGAGGTGCAGCGGGGCATGGCGGCGCCGCCCTCCTCGAA
>JBOGFE010000608.1:0-4870 GCA_050741935.1 Acidimicrobiia bacterium
GCCTGGCGCGGCATCCCCCCGGAGCTTCGTCCACCGTCCCGACCGGCCGGCGGGATATGGTCGCCAACCGATGCGCATCGTCGTCGCCGCCTGTTCCGTCGACTACCAGGGCCGGCTCACGGCCCACCTGCCGAAGGCCAGACGGCTCCTCCTCGTCAAGGCCGACGGGTCGGTGCTGGTCCACGACGACGCCGGCGGCTACAAGCCCCTCAACTGGATGGCCTGCCCCTGTGTCCTGGTGGAGGACGGGGATCACTGGGAGGTGACCAACCGCAAGGGCGAGCGGCTCACCATCACCTTCTCCGAGATCGTCCTCGACGAGACCGTCGACCTGGGCGAGAGCGCGGCGCTGACCAAGGACGGCGTGGAGGCCCACCTCCAGGAGCTCCTGGCCGCCAACCCGGACGAGGTGGAGCCCGGGCTCGTCCTGGTCCGCCGGGAGCACGCCACCCCCATCGGACCGGTCGACCTGCTGTGCCGGGACCCGGACGGCGGGTGGGTGGTGATCGAGGTCAAGCGCCGGGGAGAGGTCGACGGGGTCGAGCAGCTCGGCCGCTATCTGGAGCTACTCACGGTGGACGGGCGCCTCTCACCCCTCCGGGGGGTGCTGGCGGCCCAGAAAGTGGCGGCCCAGGCCAGGACACTGGCCGAACGCCGGGGCATGAGATGGGTCGAACTCGACTACGACCGCCTGCGGGGCATGGGCAAGGGCGACCTGACCTTGTTCTGACCGACGGGCACCAGGGCGATCCCGATCGAGGGGTCTTCTGACCACAAATATCGGGGTCGGGAGACCCCTCGATTCCGGAGCCGGGCCGGACCAGTCCCCCTGGCCCGGCGGCTGCTACACAGGGAGCGTGGACGTCGCATCCGACCCCGTGGCGGCCCGGCGGGCGCGCATCGGCCGCTTGGCCGCCGCCGGCCGCAAACTCGGCTTCGCTCTCTACGGCCTCGCCCTGGTCGTGGTGGGCGCCGGCCTGGCCACCACCCTGACCGGCACCGTCGTCGCCGTGGCCACCGCTTGTCTGGTGGTCGGGTCGATCCTGCTGGCCCCGGCCATCGTGGTGGGCTACGGCGTGCGGGCGGCGGAGCGGGACGACCGGACCGTGCGCCGTTGAGCGGCGACCGCCGGGTCGTCTACACCGACGGCGCCTGCTCGGGGAACCCCGGCCCGGGCGGCTGGGCGTGGGCGGTGGCCCCCGACGGCCCCTACGCGGCCGGCGCCGAAGCCCACAGCACCAATCAGCGCATGGAGATCACCGCCGTGCTGGAGGCGGCCCGGGCCCTCGACGGCCCTCTCGAGATCCGCAGCGACTCGACCTACGTCGTCAACTGCTTCCGGGAGCGGTGGTGGGAGAAGTGGCTGGCCAAGGGGTGGGTCAGCAGCCAGCGCAAGCCGGTGGCCAACCGCGACCTGTGGGAGCCGCTCATCGCCCTCTACCGGGCCGACCCGGCCCGCCTCGACTTCGTCTGGGTCAAGGGCCACAGCGACGACCCCCTCAACGACGTGGTCGACCGCCTGGCGGTGGAGGCGGCCACCACCCAGCAGGCCCGCTCGGGGGAGCGCCTGCCCGACGTGGCCGACCTCGGCCCGCCCGACACCCTCACCGCCGCCCGGGACCGCCGACTCCCCCCGGGCCGGCTCCTGGCCGTCTTCGGCCACCGCCCCCCGGAGCTGGGGGGTTACGACGACAACCCCGTCGCCCGGGCTATCCAGGACCGCATCGGCGAGATCCTCGCCGCCAAGCGCAAGCTCCATCCCGACCTCCAGGTGGTGAGCGGCCTGGCCCTCGGCGCCGAGACCCTGGGGGCGGAGGCGGCCCTCGAGGCCGGCGTGCCCCTGGTCGTCATCCAGCCCTTCCCCGACCCCGACGCCGTCTGGCCCCGGGCCAGCCGGGACCGCTACGCCCGCGTCGTCGGTGACGCCGCCTCCCGGCTGCTCCTGGAGCGGGCCACCCCCGACTCCAAGTCCAAGGTGGCCGCCGCCCTGTCCCGGCGCGACGGGTGGCTGGCCCGTCAGGTCGACGAGGCCCTGGTGGTGTGGGACGGGCGGGACCCGGCGCTGGGCAAGCTCGTCCGCAGCCTGGAGGACCGCCTCGGCGACGACGTGTGGGTCCTCAACCCCGAAGAGGTCGCGGGACCGGCGAAACCGACGCTCTTCGGCTGAAATCGTCCTCCCCGGGCGTCATAGCGGACCTCTCCGGTCGTTCAGTACACAGCGCCCCACGGCCAGGAGGTCCCGATGCTGCGCCATGTCGTCCCGGCGGCCCTCGAGCGGTACTGCGCCCTGCGGAACCTCTCCCGTGCCGAGGCCGTCGACGAACTGGCCCGCATGGAGGAACTTCTCGGCCCCGAGCGGCCCGTCCTCGTCCACCCCCACGCCGCGCCACACCCCCCGGGGCGGTCGGGACGCTGACGGCGCTTGTGTCGGGCCTGTAGCGACACCGCCCGGTCCTCTCCCCCGTGGGCCGGGCGGTGTCGTTCAGAACTGGCGGAGGGAGAGGGATTTGAACCCTCGAGGAGCGTTTACGGCCCCTAATCGCTTAGCAGGCGATCACCTTCGGCCTCTCGGTCATCCCTCCAGGTGCGAACCGAAAGTGTAGGCGAGACGGCTCACATCGCTCTCGTCTCGATCAGGGTCTGCATCACGAGCGGAGTGGGCTCGGTGGTGGCGCCGTCGACCGCCTGCAGGTCCACCGGTGCCCCCTCGATGGCCATGTGCAGGAGGAAGTGGGCCGGGAAGCTGTGCACCCTGGCCTGGGGGCCGCCGGCGTCGGTGAAGTGCAGGGTCAGGGTGATCACGTTCATGCCCTCGAAGGCCGAGATCGGCACCTCGTAGGCGGTGCACGCCTCGATCGGCCCCTCGTGGCCGGCCCAGGTCGTCTCCGATTCGCAGATGGGCCCGGCGGAGGGCCGGTCGGGCTCGAGCATCAGCCGCCGCTCACCGCCCAGCTGCGCCACCTCCAGGTGCGGGTCCCGCACCACGACCGGATACACGGTGTCGGCCCGGTAGGGGATGGCGTGGAAGACGATCGAGTCATCGGCCGTCCGCGTGGCCATGGCTGCGCCGCTGGCGTAGGTGGTCCCGGTGATGCCCTGGTCCACTCCGATGACTCCCGTCTTCGTGGCGTCGACGGCGGAGTGGCTGCGGGGCTCGGCCACCGAGTGGATCATGATCACGTAGCCCGGGCTCTTGGCCGGCGCCCCGCCGCCCGATGCGGCCGCCGAGGGCATGAGGAGGAGGGCGAAGATCGAGGCGACCGCGGTGGCAAAGGTGTTCCGACCGTGAATCAAGACGCCCTCCTCGTCTGCGCTGCTGTCAGCAAACTCTGACACTTCGCCGGCTCGGGGTCGAGGTGGGTTCCGTTGTGTGAGGGCGGGGACGGAAATACGTATGCGGGCCGAGACACGTCTCGGCAACTATGTCCGGATGACCCCCCTGGACGCCTCGACGGTGCTCGTCCGGCCCGGCACGGCCGCCGACTTCGACGCCTGGCTGGCCCTCTACGAGGCGGTGGCAGGCGAGCGGCTGTGGATGGGGGCGGAGGCGCCGCTCGATCCGGTGGTGCGCCGGGAGTTCTTCGACCGGGCCCTGACCGAGGCCGGCGCGGCCATCTTCGTGGCCGAGGGGGACGGCCGCCTGGTGGGGGCCGTGAACCTCACGCTCGGGCGCGGCCTGGTCGACCTGGGGATGTTCGTGGCCGGCGACCGTCGGGGCGCCGGGGTGGGCGGCGCCCTGGTCGAAGCCGCCATCGGCTGGGCCCGGGAGGCCGGCGCCCACAAGGTGGCCCTGACCGTGTGGGCCCACAACCTCCCCGCCCGGGGTCTCTACGCCACGTACGGGTTCAAGACCGAGGGCGTCCGGCACCGCCACTACCGCCGGCGCAGCGGCGAGCTGTGGGACGCCTTCCTCATGGGCCTGGTCCTCGACGAGACGTCGCCCGGCGGCCCGGGGGCCGAGCGCCGGCCGCCCCCGGTGCCGGTGACCCTCCCCGCCGGCGGGATCGCCGCCGGCCGTCTCGTGCTCCGGCCGTGGCGGGCGGCGGACGTCCCCGACATCCCCGCCGCCGTCGACCCCGAGATCCACCGCCGGGTCGACACCATTCCCTATCCCTACACCCTCGCCGACGCCGAGGAGTTCGTCGCCATCACCCGCCAAGGCCTGACCGAGGGGAGAGCCGCGAACCTGGCCATCACCGGCGACGGCCGGCTGCTGGGCGCCATCGGGGTCCGGCGGGCGGCCGATCCCGGAGTCGGGGAGCTGGGCTACTGGGTGGCCGCCGGCGCCCGGGGCCGCGGCGTGGCCTCCGCCGCCGCCGGGGCCCTCACCGAATGGGCCTTCGACGGCCTGGGGCTGCACCGGGTGGAGCTCTACACCGCTACGGACAATGCCGCCGCCCGGGCGGCCGCCGAGCGGGCCGGCTTCGAGTTCGAAGGGATCCGCCGGTCGTGGCGGAAGGTCCACGGCCAACCCACCGACTACGCCGCCTACGCCCGGCTGCCGGCGGTTCGAGCGACCCCTACCAGGACTCCTCGTACGACGTGATGGGGTGGAACTGGCGGACGAACTCGGCGAAGAGGGGGACGGTGAAGTCGACCAGGCCCCGCCGGGGGCTCCACACGAGTCCCTTTGAGATGAGGGCGTCGCGGTGGACCGAGACACCCCGCTGGTCGCGGGCACCGAAGCGCTGGGCCACGTCGGCGCTGCGGTAGGGGGCGTCGCCCAGGGCGGCCATGGCCGACAGGTAGCGCTGCTCGGCGTCGGTGGCCATGTCGAAGCGGGGACCGAAGAAGCTGCCGGCCAGTGAGTCGGTGACGACCTCGCGCACCGTCTCCACGTCGGCCATCTCCACCGGCGACGCCTCGGCCT
>JBOGFE010000609.1:0-2350 GCA_050741935.1 Acidimicrobiia bacterium
CGGAGAACGGCTCGGCGTCGTCGGGGTGGCGCACCACGGGCTCTCCGGCCGGGGTCTCGCCGGCGGTGGCGGTGATGTCGGTGGGCGAGGGCAGGTAGTCGACCACGGCGTCGAGGAGGGGCTGCACGCCCTTGTTCTTGAAGGCGGTGCCGCACAGGACGGGGACGATCTTGCCGTTGACGACGCCGCTGCGCAGACCCGAGCGGATCTGGTCCTCGGTGAGGCCGTCGTTCTCGAAGTAGGCGTCCATGAGCTCCTCGGACGTCTCCGCCACCGCCTCGACGAGGATGTGACGGGCGGCGTCAGCCGCCTCGGCGAGGTGGGCGGGGATGGCCTCGGTGCGGAACTCGATGCCGGTTGTCTTCGGGGACACCCCGGCCCCGGTGCCGGCGTCCCACACCAGGGCGCGCATGGCCACCAGGTCGACGACGCCGATGAAGGCGTCCTCGGCCCCGATGGGCAGCTGCACGGGGACGGCGTTGACGCCGAGGCGGTCGCCCAGCATCTGGAGGCAGCGGTCGAAGTCGGCGCCGACCCGGTCCATCTTGTTGACGTAGACGATGCGGGGCACGCCGTACTTGTCGGCCTGGCGCCACACGGTCTCGGTCTGGGGCTCGACCCCGGCCACGGCGTCGAGGACGGCCACCGCCCCGTCGAGGACCCGCAGGGAGCGCTCCACCTCGACGGTGAAGTCGACGTGGCCGGGCGTGTCGATCAGCTGGATGGTGTGGTCGCGCCACTCGGTGGTGGTGGCGGCGGAGGTGATGGTGATACCCCGCTCGCGCTCCTGCTCCATCCAGTCCATGGTGGCGGCGCCGTCGTGAACCTCACCGATCTTGTGGCTGCGGCCCGTGTAGAAGAGGATCCGCTCCGTCACAGTGGTCTTGCCCGCGTCGATGTGGGCCATGATCCCGATGTTGCGGGTCTTGGCGAGGCGGGCGGCGGTGCTGGTCACGGTCTCTCCTTGGGCGTGGCGCGCGCGGCATCTCCGGGCGCAACAAGTGGGTGGAGTGGCTAGCGAGTTCGGTCTGTTGTCGACCGCTTCCTCGCCGTCAGGACAGGGCATCGGCAGATTTGCCCCAGGCCTTGAAACATTTGTCCTGTCCTGGTGCCAACGATTCTACCCGGAACGCATATTCCGGGTCGGGTCCTGGCTCAGGCGATGGCGCCCACCGAACGCAGCTTGGCGATCTCGTCCTCGGCCAGGCCCCAGTCGGCCAGCGCCGACGCGGTGTCGGTGCCGGGGACCGAAGGCGGGCGGGAGATCTGCGGTTCCGTGCGGCTGAACCGGGGCGCCGGTGCCGGCTGGACGATGCCGGCCACCTCCACGAACGTCCGGCGGGCCTGGTTGTGGGGGTGCCCGGGGGCCTCGGTCATGGAGAGCACCGGGGCGAAGCACACGTCGCTGCCCTCCATGATCCGGCACCACTCGTCCCGGGTCTTCGTCCTGAACACGGCGGCCACCCGCTCCTTCATGGCCGGCCAGGCGGTGCGGTCCATCTGGGCGGGCAGGTCGGGCTCGCCGTCGAGACCGGTGAGGCGCAGCAGCTCGGCGTAGAACTGGGGCTCTATGGAGCCGATGGACACGTAGCCGCCGTCTGACGTCTCGTAGACGTCGTAGAAATGGGCCCCGGTGTCGATGATGTTGGTCCCCCGCTCGTCGGCCCAGAAGCCCATGGCCCGCATGCCGTGCATCATCGCCATGAGCACGGCGCTGCCGTCGACCATGGCGGCGTCGACCACCTGGCCCTGCCCGGAGCGCGACGCCTCCAGCAGGGCGCAGACGACGCCGAAGGCGAGGAGCATGCCGCCGCCGCCGAAGTCGCCCACCAGGTTGATGGGCGGGATGGGGGCCTCGCCCCGCCGGCCGATGTGGTTGAGCACGCCGGCCAGGGCGATGTAGTTGATGTCGTGGCCGGCCATGGAGGCGTAGGGGCCGTCCTGGCCAAAGCCGGTCATCCGGCCGTAGACGAGGCGGGGGTTGCGGGCCAGGCAGATGTCGGGTCCGAGGCCGAGGCGTTCCATGACTCCGGGCCGGAAGCCTTCGGTGAGGGCGGCGGCTTCCCCGACCAGGCGCAGCACCAGCTCGACGGCGTCGGGGTGCTTGAGGTCGAGGGCGACCGAGCGCCGGCCCCGGTCGAGGATGTTGGCGGGTACGCCGGCCGGCCCCCGTCCGCCGCTCAGGCGGTCGAGGCGCAGCACCTCGGCCCCCATGTCGGCCAGCATCATGGCGGCGAAGGGCCCTGGGCCGATGCCGGCCACCTCGAGAATGCGCACGCCCTGGAGTGGTCCCATAACTTCGACGCTAGCCTCACCGGTGATGCGTATCGCCACCTGGAACGTCAACTCG
>JBOGFE010000610.1:0-3215 GCA_050741935.1 Acidimicrobiia bacterium
TCCCACCGTCGACCGGCTTCCCACCGCCAGCGCCGCCGCCGCCAGCGCCGCCACCGCCCTTCCCACCGCCATCCGGCTTCCCACCGCCAGCGCCGTCGCCACCGCCAGCGCCGTCGCCACCGCCACCGCCACCGCCCTTCCCGCCGCCATCCGGCTTCCCACCGCCAGCACCGCCACCGCCACCGCCACCGCCCTTCCCGCCATCGACCGGCTTCCCACCGTCAACCGGCTTCTCGCCACCGCCACCGCCCTTCCCGCCGCCATCCGGCTTCCCACCGCCAGCACCGCCACCGGAATCGCCGCCCTTCACCGGGCTCGGGATTTCCGCGGAATCGTCGTCGCCGCCGGATTTCCCACCACCTACGGGGACCCGGGGCTGAGGACGAGAGTTCGCGGCGTCGTCTCCGTCATCGGCGCCACCGTCGGGACCTCCGGCGTGGTCATCGGAGTCCCCGGGCCCGTGATCTCCGCGTCGAGGGCCACCGCCCGAACCCGGCGGATGGTGGCGGGAACCCCCGCCATCGTCATCGTCATCGCCATCCCGGTGATCGCGGGGAGGATGATCGGAATCGTGGCGGGGGGCCCGGGAGAGAAGGCGGAAACCGCCGGAGTCATCCCGTCGGCTCGAGTAATCGCGGTCACGCGCCGAGGCGTCACGGCGCTCGGTGGCGTGATGGGAGACGATCGACAACCCGGAACCCGCCAGCAGGAGAGCCCCCCAGGCGAGGAGCACTCGCAGCCCGCACAGGACCTTGGCGACCATCGCGTCCTGCTCCCCTCGCCCCCTGCAACAACTCAGACTGTCGTTGGCGACGTAGCTAACATTCGACACATTTCGCTAAAGTTAGCTCAAACTTAACATAAACCCCATAATTCTCAAGGGCCCGGTCCCTCCACGGTGCTGGTCAAACGGGGGCCCTCAGGACATCCGGACCTAGGCTCAGGCCATGGACCCCAAAACCGCCGCCCGGTCCGCCGTCGACGCCGCCCGGCCCGATCTCATCGCCCTCTCCCATCGGATCCACGCCCATCCGGAGCTGAAGTGGGAGGAGGAGCGATCGTCGGCCTGGGTGGCGGAAGCGCTGGCGGACCGGGGCTTCACGGTTCAGGCGGGCATCTGCGACCTGCCCACCGCCTTCTCGGCCACGCTCGGCTCAGGGCCGTTGCACGTGGCCATCTGCGCCGAGTACGACGCCCTGCCCGAGATGGGCCACGCCTGTGGTCACAACGTGATCGCGGCCACCGCTGTGGGGGCCGCCCTCGGCCTGGCCCGGGTGACCGACGACGCCGGCCTCACGGTCACCGTGATCGGCACCCCGGCCGAGGAGGGCGGCGGGGGCAAGATCGAGCTGCTGGAGCGGGGCGCCTTCGCCAACGCCCACCTGGCCATGATGACCCACCCCGCGCCCATGGACATGGCCACCTGGCCCATGATCGCCGCCCAGCAGTTCCGCATCCGCTACTTCGGGAAGGAGGCGCACGCCGCCGCCTACCCGGAGCTCGGGATCAACGCCCTCGACGCCATGACGGTGGCCCAGGTGGGCATCGGCCTGTTGCGCCAGCACGTCCACCACCTCGACAAGGTCCACGGCATCATCACCCACGGCGGCGACGCCCCCAACGTGGTGCCGGCCCGCACCGAGGCGGAGTTCATGGTCCGCGGCCGGAACCTGGACGCCTTCGTCGTCATGCGGGACAAGGTCATGCGCTGCTTCGAGGCCGGGGCGCTGGCCACCGGCGCCACCCTCCAGGTCACGCCCCGCCACGAGCCCTACGCCGAGATGCACCACGACCCCGACCTGGCCGCCGCCTACCGGCGCAACGCCGAGGCCCTGGGCCGGACCTTCGAGGACCCCACCGGCACCCGCACCGGCGCCGGCTCCACCGACATGGGCAACGTGTCCCTGGCGCTGCCCTCCATCCACCCCGCCATCGGCATCGGCTCCCTGCCGGCGGTCAACCACCAGCCCGAGTTCGCCGCCCACTGCGTCACCGAGGCGGCCGACCAGGCCCTCTACGACGGGGCCGTCGCCCTGGCCTGGACGGCCATCGACGCCGCCACCGACCAGGCCCTGCGGGCCCGGCTGCTCAACGCCTGAAGAACGACGGGGCGAACCAGAACTCGGCGTTCACCCGCACCCGGGTGATCGGGCTCGACACGCAGTCACCCTCGACCGGGACCAGCTTGAAGACACCCCGGACGCCGTCACCCCGGAACTCACCCGAGACGTAGCCGGGGTTCGTGGTCATGTCCCCGAAGGTGTAGTTGTACGGCGCCCTCAGCTCCAGGTCGCCCTCCGACGTGGGGATGGTGGCGAAGAACACACCGTCCCCCTCGCCGCCCGCCTGGCAGCTGTCCGGGTCCTCCGTGCCGTACCGGCCCGTCTCCTCCCCGTACCACCCGGCACCGGTCGGCATCCGGCCGTCGACGGGACCGTCGCACTCCATCGTCGGGACCGGGGTCACGTCGATGGACCCGGCACTGCCCTGGAGCGAGACGCCCGGCGAGATGGCGACGTCATGGGTGTTCACGCAGTGCACCTCGTCTCCCGCCCGGGCGGGACCGCTCGGGGCCAGGACCCCGATCAGGGCGAGCACAACCAGAACCGACCTGTAGCGCATCCCGGCCTCCCTCTGCTTCTCTCCCTCTCCTGCTCCCATCCTCACCCGGAGGGATTTCACCGGCGTAGGACGGGCGTTACACGGCACCTGGCGGCCCCCGGGGGCCGGTCCTAGCATTCCCGGTACCAACGGCGTCCGGGGGAGAGCGTGGCGCTGCAATACCGGATCCTCGGCGCCCTCGAAGTCGTGCGGGACGGCCGGCCGCTACCCATCGAGCGCCCCCGGGAGCGCGCCCTCCTCGCCCTGCTCGTCCTCTCCGCCAACCGTGTCGTCTCCGCCGACACGCTGGCCGAGGACCTCTGGGCCGGCGAACCGCCCCCGAGCGCGGCGGCCACCCTGCGGGTCTACATCTCCCGCCTCCGCCAGGCGCTCGGGGAGGACGGAGAGGCGCTGTGCACCCGGCCGCCGGGCTACCAGCTGCTGGTGGACGACGGCGCCGTCGACACCCTCCGGTTCGAGGCCCTCTGCGCCCAGGGTCGCGGCCTGGCCGACGCCGGTGATCCCGCCGGAGCGGCCCGGGTGCTCCGGGAGGCGCTCGGCCTGTGGCGGGGCCCGGCCCTGGCCGAGGTGGCCGACGCCCCCCTTGCCCGGGG
>JBOGFE010000611.1:0-5321 GCA_050741935.1 Acidimicrobiia bacterium
GTGCAAGCCGGTCGCCAAGGGGGCGGCGGTGCTGCCCGACGGCCGCCTGGTTTACGTGGACGGCGCCGAGGGCCAGCCCGCCTCCGGGGGCGAGGGGTCGTCGGCCCCCCACGACGGCTCCGGCCACAGCCGGGTCCTCGACCTGCGCAGCGGCAGTCCCGAGTTCGTCGTGCCGCCGGCGTCGCGCGCCGGGGCCGAGGCCGATCCCGACTCCGGCTTCCTGCAGTGCGCCGACCTGGTGACCCTGGCCGACGGGCGCATCCTGGCCGTGGGGGGCAACAGCTCCGCCGGGCTGGCCACCCCCGCCGGTGCCGTCGCCGGGCCGTCCAGCGGGGCCCTGGATCCCGAAGGGGCCCGGACCGCCCGCACCTTCGACTGGCGCACCAACAGCTGGCAGGCGGCGGCGGCGATGAACCACGGCCGGTGGTACGGCGGGGCGGTGACCCTGGCCGACGGCAAGGTGCTGGTGGCCGGCGGGCTGTCCCGGGTGGTCAACGGGACCCAGTCCAGCCAGTTGCGGCTCACCGAGACCTACGACCCGGCCACCGACACCTGGACCGAGAACTTCGTGGGCCCCGAATCCGAGGCCGCCCTGCCCCTCCAGCCCCGCCTGTTCCTCACCCCCAACAACAAGGTGCTCTACAACGCCGCCGGGCAGATGTGGGGGCCGTACGGCCAGTCTCCCGAGCAGGCCTTCTACGGCTTCCAGCAGTTCTTCGACCCCGAGACCAAGGCGTGGGAGCGGGTGAGCCGGCCCAACCTCGGGGCCCGCAGCGGCAGCTCCCAGGTGCCGCTCATGCTGGAGCCGCCCTACGACCAGATGACCATCCTCAGCTTCGGCGGGACCGTGGGCCCGTCGCCGGGGACCGGGATGGCGGTGGCCAACTCCGAGCTGACCACCGTCGACAGTCACGGCAACATCGCCAACGCCGACACCGGCGACCTCGACCGGGCCCGCACCTTCGCCTCCGGTGTCCTCCTGCCCGACGGCAGCGTGCTGGCCATCGGCGGGGCGGACACCGACGACGTCCTCGTCCCCGGGAGCAGCGTGGCCGTCCATTCGGCCGAGCAGTACAACCCCTACAAGCGGGAGTGGGTCGAGGTGGCCGACCACGCCCGGGACCGGGACTACCACAGCACGGCTGTCCTGCTCCCCGACATGCGGGTGCTCCTGGGCGGCCATGCCCCCTCCCCGGGAGAGTCGGCGACCGGCGCCGGAGAGGTCTTCTCCAACCGCGACCCCGACCCGAGCTTCGAGATCTACAGCCCCCGCTACCTGTTCCGGGGCGCCCGTCCGGTCATCACCGGGGCGCAGGCGGGGATCGCCTACAAGGAGAGGTTCCGCCTCCGCACCGACGAGCCCGACAGCATCGTCGGCGTCGTCCTGCTCCGCATCGCCTCCCCTCAGCACGCCGTCGACAGCGACCAGCGCTCCCTGCGCCTGGAGTTCGCCCGGACCGGGTCGACCACGCTGGAGGCCGTCGCCCCGCCCAACGGAGCGGCCGCCCCGCCGGGCTACTACTACCTGGTCGTCATCAAGCAGAACCTCCGGGGGGCGGTCCCGTCGGTGGCCCGGATCGTCCACGTGGGCGAGACCAGCGACTCCAGCGAGGCCATCCAGCCCTTCCCCGATGACGACACGGAGATCGCGGTGGGCCAGGCCGAACCGGCCGAGGACCACAGCCAGGCCGCCGCGCTGCGGCGGGTGGCGGGAGAGACCATCGGCGACCTGAAGTACGGGATTCCCGAGGACCCCTATCCGGTCGGCGGTCCCGCCGGCCCGCCGCCGACCCGCCAGGGCTTTGTGCACTGGTCGGGCCGGCGGCTTGCCGTCCCCTGACCCGACGACCTCGGCGGCCGGGACGCCTTCACGGGGGAGAGAGGGCGTCGTCGAGGAAGTCGTCGAGCTGGTCGGACGGCATTGGGCGGGCGAACAGGAACCCTTGGGCGGCGTCACAGCCCCATTGCTGCAGCCAGCGTTGCTGGGCCTCGTCCTCGACGCCTTCGGCCACCACGGTGAGGCCGAGGTCGTGGCCGAGCCGGATGACGGCCTGGACCACGGTCCGTGCCTCGACCTCGTCGGCGATGTGCTCGATGAACGACCGGTCGAGCTTGAGGATGTCGAAGGGGAAATGCCGGAGGTAGGTGAGCGACGAGTAGCCGATGCCGAAGTCGTCGACGGACACCGTGGTGCCCAGCTCCCGGAGCCGGCGGAGGAGGGTGACCGTGCCGGCGGTGTCCTCCAGGACGACCGACTCGGTGATCTCGATCCCGAAGCCGCCGGGCGGTATCCCGTGGCGGTCCAGGTTCTGGGCCACCGCCCCGAGGAAGTCCGGGTCCCGGAACTGGCGGGCGGACACGTTGACCTGGACCGGGACCCCGATCGGGCCGTCGAACCGTTGGCGCAGCCGGGCCTGCTCGGCGGCGGCGGCCTCGAGCACCCACTCCCCGAGGGGGACGATGAGTCCGGTCTCCTCGGCCAGGGCGATGAAGGCGCCCGGGGCCAGCAGCCCCCGGGTGGGATGCTCCCAGCGCAGGAGGGCCTCGACGGCGATGACCTCGCCGGCGGGGAGGCTGAACACGGGCTGGTAGTGGAGGCGCAGCTCGCTGCGGCCCGGGGCCTGGCGGAGGTCGGCCTCGAGGTGGAGGCGGCCCCGGCTGGCCACGTCCATGATCGGGTCGTAGACGGTGGCGGTGGCCTTGCCCGTCCGCTTGGCCACGTACAGGGCCACGTCGCCCCGGCGGAGGAGCTCGGCGGCTTCCCCCGCATCGGGATCCACCTCGGCCAGGCCGATGCTGGCCGTCACGAGCACGTCGTTGCCGCCGACGGGGAAGGGCATGGCGAAGGACTCGAGCAGGCGCTCGGCCAGGGTCAGGGCCCCGGCCCGGCCGGTGCCCTCCAGGAGCACGGCGTACTCGTCGCCGCCCATCCGGGCCAGGGCGTCCTCGGCCCGGACGCCGGCCGCCAGCCGCTGGGCCACGGCCACCAGGAGGCGGTCGCCCGCCTCGTGGCCCAGGTCGTTGTTCACGTTGCGGAAGTTGTCGATATCGAGCAGGAGCAAGGCGCCGCTGCCTCCGTGGCGGGCCAGCCGGGCCACCATCCGCTGGAGGAGGGCGGTGAAGTGCTCGCGGTTGGGGATTCCGGTGAGCCCGTCGCGCAGGGTGCCGTGGGCGGTGCGGCCCTCCTGGTCGGCCCGGAGGCGGCGGCGGGTCAGCTCGAGGCTGGCGCGCAGCTCGAGGAGGTCGGAGGGCATCTCGTCGGCCCGGGGCAGCGGACGGTCGAGCTCGCCGCGTCCCCATCCGGTGACGGCCTCCGTGAGCTGCCGCAGCCAGCGGCGCCCGTCCTCCTGGGGTGGAGGGGGGCGACAGGTCTGAGCCATATCTCCTCCGGTGATGGTGATATCAGCGGACGATCCCCCGACCTTAGAACGCTATTCACCAACCAGCGGGTTGGATTTTGAACATTCTTTGAATTTCGGGTTATCAGCGTTGCCGATACTACCAACAAATGCGATGATAGTAAGATAGTAAGGAGTTTTCGGTCGGCGGGGAGGGGGCGTGGCGGCCACAGGGATCACGGGTGAGAAGCGGCAGCGATTCGCCGCCGCCCTCCGCCGCCACCTGAAGCTGTGGGGCCTCAGCCAGGCGGCGCTGGCCGAGCGGCTGGGCACCACCCAGAGCGCGGTGAGCGCCTGGGCCGGCGGCAAGTCGGCCCCCAGCCCCGAACGGGTCTTCGAGCTGGAGCGCATCTTCGAGCTCTCGCCCGGGACTCTGGCCGGGCTGCTCCAGTACCGGGCGCCGGAGGAGAAGGAGCACCGCTGCGACATCGTCAAGGCGGTCGAGGAGAACGAGTCCCTCAGCCGGGCGCACAAGGAGCTGCTCCTGACGATGTACGCCAGCCTCATCGAGCTCGACGCCGGCCGCCGCAAGCCCGCCCGGTAGGGGCGCCCCCGGTGGCAGAGTACGGTGGCCCGACCAAGGAGAACCGCGATGACCATCCTCGATGCCGTCGACTCGGTCCGCACCGTTCTGGAGAAGGATCCAGCCCGGGCAGTCGTCCGGATCCGGGCTGAGGCCCGCCTCGAGGAGGGGACGGTGGCCGCGGTCCGGGCCGGGGCCCATTCCCTCACCGTCGACGAGCCCAAGTCGGTGGGGGGGACGGGGACCGGACCCAATCCGGTCCAGATGGTGCTGTCCTCCCTCGCCTCCTGCCAGGCCATCAGCTACCGCTACTGGTCCGAGCTGCTCGGGATCCGGCTCGACGCCATCACGGTTCGGGTCGAGGGCGACATCGATCAGCGCGGCTTCCTCGGCTTCGCCGAGGGTGTCCCCGCCGGCACCACCGCCGTCCGCTGCACGGTCACCGTGGAGGGCCCCGAGACGCCCGAGCGCTACGAGGAGCTCCGCCGGTCGGTCGACGCCCACTGCCCGGTCCTCGACGTCTTCACCATGGCCCTGGCCGTGGAACGCCACCTGGAGATCGGCACCCCGGCTGAGCGGCTGGGGCAGGGGCCCCCGGCCGCACCGCGATGAGCCGCCAGGCGAAGAGCCATGATCACAGCAGGTCGGCGGCCAGATCGGCCACCTTGGAGCGCTCGCCCTTGGTGAGCGTGACGGCCCCGAAGCACTCCTGGCCGGCGAAGGCCTCCATGAGCACGGCCAGGGCGTTGTTGTGGGCCGAGACGTAGGGCGTGTCGATCTGGGCCAGGTCGCCGGTGAAGACGATCTTGGTCCCCTCCGCCACCCGGGTGAGCAGCGTCTTGAGGGTGGGCACCTCGAGGTTCTGGGCCTCGTCGACGATGACGAACTGGTTCTGCAGCGACCGGCCCCGCAGGAAGGTGACGGCCTCGAGCGACAGGCGGCCCTGGGCCACCATCTCGTCGACCACGTGGCGGGCGTCGGAATAGGAGCGGTGCTCGGTCAGGGCGGTCACGTTGTCGAGGATGGGGGCCATCCAGGGGGAGAGCTTCTCCTCCAGGCCGCCGGGCAGGAAGCCGAGCTCGGCCTTGCCGTGGGCCACCACCGGGCGGTAGATGGCGAGCTGGTCGTAGCGGGGCCGGCGATCGGGGCCGGGCTCCATGACCTGGTCGAGGCCGGCGGCCAGGGCCAGGATCGTCTTGCCGGTGCCGGCCAGGCCGGAGAGGGCGACGACCGAGACGTCGGGGTCCATGAGGAGGTCGAGGGCGAAGATCTGCTCCTTGGAGCGGGCGGTCAGCCCCCACACCTGCCGGCGGCGCTCCACCAGGTGGAGCGAGTCGTGGAACACCCGGGCCAGCGCCGAGGACGACCCGCAGGCCAGGACGACGTACTCGTTGGTGACC
>JBOGFE010000612.1:0-2268 GCA_050741935.1 Acidimicrobiia bacterium
CCTGGCCGACCTGATCTTTGACGACGAGGCCGTCGGGCTCTTCGGCTCGGTCGTCGGCGCAGTGATCGTCCTGTTGGCCTACAACGCCTGGGTCCGTAAGGAGAGCGTGGCCTGACCCAGGCGCCGCCTGACACAAGGAGTGCAGATGAAGCTGTTCAAGCCCACCACCATGGCCATCTTCGGCCTGGGGTTCCTGGCCGGGTCGCGGGCCGGCCGGGGCGCCTGGAACGCGGTCGAGAACAAGGTCTCGCAGCTGCAGAACCGGGGTGTCGGCGGACTCTACGGCGACAACGTCCGGGCGGTGCCGAACCCGGAGGCCAATTCGTCCACCAGCCGGACCCTGTCCGAGATCTGAGCGCGGGCCGCGCCGGCGACCGGGCGCGGTAGCGTCCCTGCCATGGACGCTGACGAAGCACGCGAGTTCATCGGAAAGAACCACCGGGCGATCCTGGCCACCTACCGGGCCGACGGGAGCCCCCAGATGTCGCTGGTGGTGGCGGACGTCGACCCCGGGGACGGCATGGTGGTCGTCTCCAGCCGGGAGACGGCCATGAAGGTGAAGAACCTGCGGCGCGACCCCCGGGCCGCCGTCCTCGTGCTGACCGACAACTGGTGGGGTCCGTGGGTGCAGGTCGACGGACGGGTTTCCATCGTCTCGTTGCCCGAGGCCATGGAGGGACTGGTCGAGTACTACCGCCGGGTGGCGGGCGAGCACGACAACTGGGACGAGTACCGGGCGGCGATGGAGAAGGAGCAGCGGGTGCTCGTCCGTATCTCGGTCGATCGCGCCGGTCCCAACAAGTCCGGATAACGCCCTTGTAATTCAAACATACGTTCGTATAGCCTCACCCGCATGAGCGGGAGCGAGCGAACCGAGCTGCGCTGGCGCCTGGCTGCCGAGGAGGACGCCGGCCAGCAACGCCTCTTCGACGAACCCACCGGCTGGCGCGCCGGCCACGGCGAGTTCCGCGGCCTGGAGTTCCTCGAGGTCCGGGCCAAGCGGATCGTCAACGAGGTCCCTGCCGCCTCCCGCATGCCCTTCCGCTTCACCATCAACGCCTATCGGGGCTGCGCCGGCCATGGCTGCTCTTACTGTTTTGCTCGGCCGACGCACGAGTACCTCGGCTTGAACATGGGCGAGGATTTCGAGCGGAAGATCGTGGTGAAGATCAACGCCGTGGAGCGGACCCGGGCCGAGGTGAGCTCGCCCCGCTGGGGTGGCGAGCTCATCGCCATGGGCACCAACACGGATCCCTATCAGCCCACGGAGGGGAAGTACCGCCTGACCCGGGGGATCATCGAAGTGCTCTCCGAGGCCCGGAACCCCTTCTCGATCCTGACGAAGTCGACGCTCATCCTGCGGGACCTCGACCTCCTGGCCGAGGCGGCGCACCGGACACGGGTGCAGGCCGCCTTCTCGGTGGGCACCCTCGACGAGCGGGTGTGGAAGGAGACCGAGCCCGGGACACCTCATCCCCGGCGGCGCCTCGAAGCGGTGGCCAAGCTCAACGAGGCCGGCGTGCCCACCGGAGTGCTGCTGGCCCCGATCCTGCCCGGCCTCTCCGACGCCCCCGAGCAGGTGGCCGAGGTGGCCGAGGCGGCCCGGCAGGCGGGGGCGGTGTCGGTGAGCCCCATCGTGCTCCACCTCCGGCCCGGCGTCCGGGAGCACTACCTGGGTTGGCTGGGCGAGGCGCACCCGGAGCTGGCGGCGCTCTATGCCCGGCTGTACCCGCGGTCGTATGCCCCGAAGGACTTCCAGGAGAGGGTGACGGCTCCGGCCCGCCGGCCGACCATCTCCTAAGGTGAGGGCCATGGCCCGCCCCAGCTTCCGTGATCTCCTGAAGAACTTCGACGAGTACGACGCACCCATCGACAAGAAGATCAGGAAGGCCGTCACCAACAACCTCAAGAAGCTCGCCACGCTCAAGGACTGCTGCGGGCATCCCGGCGAGCCAGGCTGTTGACAGCAGGCCCACGCTCCCCGTGAGGGGGCGGCTGACGACCTTGACCAGATGAAGGCTGAGCTGGCCGACGTCGGCGCCAAGATCGACCTGCTGGCCGAGGCTCAGCGCCAAGCGCTGGCCGACAGCCTCGACTCGATGACCGAGGCCGAGTTGCAGGCCCTGGCGGACGAGCGTTCCATCGCCGGTGTCGACCAGGCCGGCGAGGGCAAGGACGAGATGGTGGCCATCATCCGGGCGGCGCTCCTCGGCTGACCGGCGGCTGTCAGTCGAAACTGGCCAGCAGAGCCGCCGCGTCGCCCTCCAC